>JAIRPB010000228.1 GCA_031257305.1 Azoarcus sp. | reverse complement strand
GCCCGCCCAAGCCCATCCGTGGCCTGCGTGCGCAGCGCATCGGGATAAACCAGCGCCACGGCCACGTGGCAGATGCCGCTCTCGACGCGCCGCGTGGCGTCGCCCAGCACCACGGCGTCGGCATTTGGCACGTCGGAAAACTTGCCCTCGATGATGACGCGAAGCCCGCCCATCACAAACATCACATCCGGGCGCGCCGCGCCGGATTCATGGAGGGTTTCCGCTTCCGCGCCCACGCCGTGGCGCGTGAGCAGTATGGCTAAATGTGCGTTGATAATTTCTTCGCGGTGTCGCGGCTCGCTCATAGGGCTTGTCATAAGTCGGGATGAAAGGCTTTGAGGCTACACCAGAGGCAGGGGTATGGCAAACTTCGCGCAGTGGGCGGGCATTTAGTTTCCCGCTTATCAAGGCAATGACGGTAGGATGAACAAGTTCCCTCCCAAGCAAAACCCATCTCATGACACCTGCCACAGAACTTAATGTATTCACCTGCCCGCTTGACGGCATCGCGCTTATCGAAGCCTCGGCGGGTACGGGCAAAACTTGGAATATCTGCGGGCTTTACTTGCGGCAGTTGCTCGAGAAAGACTTGCCCGTGAGCCGGTTGCTGGTGGTCACTTTCACCCGTGCGGCCACCGCCGAACTCTCTACCCGTATCCGCTCGCGCATTCTCGCCGCCTTGCGGACGCTGGAAGGCGCGGAAGATGACGACCCATTCACCCAATCCTTGCTTGCCTCCGCACACAACAAAGGCATAACTGATGAAGAAATGAAATGGCGTTTACGTAACGCTTTGGCATCGTTTGACGAAGCCGCAATTTTCACCATCCACGGTTTTTGCCAACGCGCGCTGGCCGACGCCGCTTTTTCCGCCGGCCTGCCGCAGAAGTTTGAAGTAAGCGAAGACGATGGGAGCCTGTACCTTGATGTGGCGCGGGATTTTTGGCGGCGCGAAATCATGAATACCTCCCCGGCACTGGCGGACTATCTGCTGGCTTGCCGGGACAGCCCGGAACGTTGGGCAACATGGCTCAAAAACGCGCAAGCCACGCCATTGGCCCAGTTTTTATGGGATGAAGCAGACAACTCCGAAGCACTCACCGCTGCTTTTAACGCCACGGAAGATGCTTACCGAGCAGCGCAACAGTGCTGGGATAACGGCGGGAAACTCCGGCAAATCCTCATGGATATGCTGGACAAAGGCGGGCTAAATAAGAACAGCTACAAGGAAGAAACGATTGAAACCGCTTTCCAGCAATGGTCCGCATGGCTTGCCTCAAACAGCCTTTTTATGCCGCTCGGTTATAACGAAACCGACAAACGCCATCTTTTTGGCGCGGCGGCCATTGCAAAAGGAACAAGAAAAAATTTCAGCCCGCCTGAACATCCCTTTTTCGATGCGGCCCAAACCCTACTCGACGCCCGTCTGCTACTCGACTCCGTAGGCGAAAACGCAAGGCGCGGACTCCTGCGCCGCTTTATTGAACAAAGCGGTTCCCAACTGCGGGCGCGCAAACAAACCGAGCGCCGGATTCATTTCAATGACATGCTCTGGAACGCATTCGATGCCATCCAGCATCGCCCGTGGCTGGCCGAAACCCTGCATGCGCGTTACCCGGTTGCGCTCATTGACGAATTCCAAGACACCGACCCTCTGCAATTGGCGATTTTCAGCCGTATTTATTTGGATGCCGATAAGGAAGGGAATGAAGCGAGGGGAGGAAACAGCGGGGGGGAAAGAAACGACGCCGGAAATGGACAAGAAAACCGCCGGGGTACGCTCTTTCTGGTTGGCGACCCTAAACAGGCCATCTATAAATTCCGCGCCGCAGATTTGCACACCTATCTTGGCGCACGGCATCTGGCAGATACGCACTACACCTTGAGTATTAACCGCCGCGCCTCCCCCGCGCTGGTTGCGGCGTGTAACCAAATTTTTGGCGCTAACCCCGCTGTGTTCATAGAAAAGGGGCTGGATTTTTTACCCGCGCAAGCGGGGGAATTCTCGCAGACGCTGGATGACCCTGCCGGCCCCCGCGCCGCCTTGCATCTGTGGCGCCTTCCCAATAGCTCCTCCTCTAACAGCGAACAGCTTTTGCGCGCCGACGCTTTAGAACGCGCCGCCAACGCTACCGCCGCAGAAATCGCCCGTCTGCTTGCCGCAGGGCAACGCTCGGCATGCCTCATCAACTCAAACCCGCTCGCCCCCGCCGACCTCGCCGTGCTGGTGCGTACCCACAAAGAAGGCAAGCACATACGCAACGCCCTTGCCGCCCAAGGCATTGGCAGTATCGAACTCTCGCAAAGCAGCGTATTCGCCAGCCCTGAAGCCGAAGAACTTGAACGGGTTCTGATGGCGATAGCTACCCCAACGCGGGAACGCCTTATCAAAACCGCGCTTGCCACAACGCTGATGGGGCAAGACGCTGACGCGCTGGCGCGGCTTTCGCACGACGACAGCGAATTCTCACGTCATGCAGACTGCTTCAATCAATGGCATCAGGACTGGCAACAAAAGGGCTTTGCCGTCATGCTCTGGCGCTGGATGAATGAATCTCACGTCGCGGCGCGGCTACTCGCCCTGCAAGATGGCGAACGGCGGCTTACCAACCTTCTGCACCTCGCGGAACTTTTGCAAACCAACGCCGGCGGCGACTCCCCCACGGGCCTGCTCCGGTCGCTCGCCCGCCAACGCGCCGAGGGCAAAGGTGGCGACAGCGCCCTATTGCGGCTGGAATCTGACCGCAACCTCGTGCAAATTGTCACCATCCACCGCGCCAAAGGTCTGCAATACAACATCGTATTCTGCCCGTTCCTGTTTGATGGTTACTCAAAAAGCCGCGCACAGGGACCGATGCGCCTCTGGCACGATGACAACGGCGAACAAATCGCAGACTGGCGCCAGGCTGACGACCCCGCTATCAAAGCACGGTTAGCCAAAGAAGAAAGCGCCGAAATCTTACGGCTTATCTACGTGGCGCTGACCCGCGCCGTCCATCGCTGCGTACTTGTTGTGGGCTGTTACGGCAAACAATACAAGAACACCTTCAGCACCAAAGAAAGCGCCCACAGCCACCTTAACTGGCTTGTTTCTGCCGCAGGGCAAGGCTTTGAGGCATGGCGGGAGTCTGACATCAAACCAAACGACATAGAAGCGGGCTGGCAAGCCCTCGCTAATGCCAGCAAAGGCGCAATCTCGCTAGAAGATTTGCCGACAGCCGAAGCTGTGCCGCCTTCTCTAAAAAATGACGAAGCACAGTTCACCGCCCCGCCCCCGCCTACCGTACCGGCCGGTTGGCGGATAGGCAGCTACAGCGCGCTGGTTTCCGGGGCCGTCCATGAGGACGCGGCGCGTGACCACGACGCCCGCGCCGATACATGGACGCCCGATGCCACGCCGCCAGAGACACTTCCAGAGCCTCCCGCGCCCAAAGACGATTTTCTGTATTTCCCACGGGGCGCGGCCGCGGGCGACTGCGTTCATGCCGTATTTGAGGCAATTGACTTTACCCAGCCCAAAACGCACCCCGCCGCCCTTCACAAAGCACTCAAAACACATCCCCCGGATACGGCGGACACCGCCGGCCTGTGGCAACGCATGCTCTCGAATATGCTTGCCAACGTCATCAATGCGCCCCTCATCGAAAACAGCAACGGCCCGTTACGGCTAGAGACAATCCCCACGCAAAAGCGGCTGACTGAATTCAGCTTCTACCTTCCCGCGCCACGGCTCAACATCGACAAGCTCAATGAATGGCTCGCGGCACACGGCTACAGCGTCCCGCGTCTCACGTCCCGCCACCTCACTGGCTACCTCAAAGGCTACATCGACCTCGTGTTTGAACACGCGGGGCAATATTGGATACTCGACTGGAAAACCAACCATCTAGGCAACACACAAGCCGCCTACGCCCCGGCCATGCTAGAGGCCGCCATGCGCCAGCACGGCTATCACCTCCAGCACCTGCTCTACACCCTCGCCCTGCACCGCTACCTCCGGCACACCCTGCCCCACTACCACTACGCGCAACATTTCGGCGGAGTGCTCTATCTTTTCGTGCGCGGCATACGCCCCGCCTGGCAAATAGCAAACAAACCCACTGGCGTTTTCCACCACCTCGCCCCGGCAGAAACCATTGAATCGCTGGATAGGCTGATGGCGGGGGGTTAAGTTTCTTTCGCGGCGGTATGGCGGGCATGTTTTGCTTTTTGTTTACGCGCCCGGATGTTGAGGGTTTCGACGGCGAGCGAAAACGCCATTGCTGTATAGATATAGCCTTTAGGCACGTGCATGTCGAACGCTTCGCCGATAAGCGCCATACCAATCATGACTAAAAAAGCCAGCGCAAGCACTTTGACTGACGGATGGTTGTCGACGAATTCACCTATCGGTTTGGCGGCAAAGAACATCACGCCAACGGCGGCAACAACCGCAGCGGCCATCACCCAGAGATTGTCTGCCATGCCAACGGCAGTGATAACCGAATCAAGCGAAAAAACAATATCGATAACGGCAATTTGGGCAATGGTGGCCCAAAACAGCTTGTTCCCGGTAGCTTTAAGCGAGGCGGGGTGGGTTTCGGGCGATGCCTTTTCTTCAGTGGCTTCCACTTCAACAAATATTTCGTGCGATGACTTGTAGAGTAAAAATAAGCCCCCGAATAACAAAACAAGGTCGCGGCCGCTAATACCTTGTCCGAAAACATGGAACAGGTCGGTTTTTAGCCCCATCACCCAACTCAGCGAGACGAGCAGTAACAGGCGGCTGACCATCGCCGTGCCTAGCCCTAAACGGCGGGCCGTGTCCCGCAACTGTTGCGGGAGCCGCCCGACTAGGATGGAAATGAAGATGATGTTATCCACGCCTAACACAATCTCAAGCAGGGTAAGCATCGCAAAAGCAATCCAGATATTGGGGTCAAGCAGGAAATTCATGTTGGCGGAAAGGGGCAAAGCTGGGAAATGGCGGGGGTACGGATACTAGCATTTGTGACCTGCCTCCGTTCAGCGTACCGCTCATTGAGCCTTAAAGAGCCGACGGCGAATCTTAAAATGGATGTTGGGGCAAGTTGCGGTCGCCGCCCCTCACCCCAACCCCTCTCCCACAAGGAGCGAGGGGCGCTTTGTTTTCGGTTTTATTTGCGTTTATTCGCGTCTATTCGCGGTTCTAGCCGGAGAGTAGGAAATCCAAGATTGCGCGTCATTCGTTTGGTATAGTTCTCCACCCCCCGCCCAATGCTTTGAAAAGATTCACGGTGTCAGTGAGCCTGGCGAGGCGTAGCTGTGCGAGTTGGTCTTGTACGGAAAAGCGTGTGCGTTGTGCGTCGAGTACGGCGAGCAGGTCATCCGCGCCCATGCGGTAGCGTAGTTCCGCAAGGCGCAGGCTGCGTTCGGCTTCTTCTAGGATTTGGGTGTGCGCTTCTTCTTGGCGGGCGTCACGGGCGGCGCTGGAAAGGGAATCTTCAACTTCTTTCAGGGCGGCAAGAATGGTTTTGCGGTAGTTTTCAACTTGTTCGCGTTCGCGTGAACGGGCGGTGTCCACTTGGGCGCGAAGCCGGCCGCCGTCGAAAATGGTTTGCAAAATGCCCGCTGAAATACTGACTGTAGAGGCGGGATGCGCTAGCGAGAGGAGCAAATCCGTGGCCAGCCCGCCCCCGGCAGAAAGGGTGATGCGGGGAAAAAGTTCAGCGCGTGCCGCGCCGATATTCGCCGCCGCGGCGGCAAGCCGTGCTTCTTCGCTGGCGATGTCTGGGCGGCGGAGCAGTAATTCAGAAGGCAATCCGGCGCTCACAGCGGGAAGGGTGATATGGGCAAGTTTTTCTGGTTGCCCGGCGGCAGGGGTTGGAACTCGCCCGCAGAGAATGTCTAGCGCCATCAGGGTTTGCCGCGCTTGGACTTCCAGCGGGTCAATTTGGGCGCGCTGGGTGAGTACGGTTGTTTTTTGGCGGGAGAGGTCCAGTGCCGACACCGCGCCGTTGCGGTACTTTGCTTCAACCACTTTGAGAACACGTTCCGCAATGGCTAGGTTTTCCCGTGCGATGCCAAGCCGTTCTATGCTGGCAAGATATTGGAACCAAGTGGTGGCAACGCTGGCGGCCAAAGAGAGCCGTGCGGCTTCAAAGTCGTAACGGCTGGCATCTAGCCCCGCTTTGCCGCTGGCAATAGATGCGGCAACTCGTCCCCAAAGGTCAATTTCATAGCCAGCGGCAAGGTTGAGGGCGGAGCTTTTGCTTTCTGTGGTGACATTATTCCCGCTTGTGCCCGTATTCCTGCGGTTCCAGCCGCTATCGCCAGAGAGGTTGAGGCTTGGGAAAAGCGAGGCGTTTGCCGTGCGCAGGGCCAGTTCGGCTTGGATAATCCGCTCGCCCTGTATGCGCAAGTCAGGATTGCCTTCAAGGGCTTCAGCGATGAGCGCGTCGAGCCGGGGGGAGCCAAACCCGCGCCACCAGTCCGCCTCAGGGAGGGCGGCGTCAATGTTGGCCGAGGCTTCCTGCCACTGCTGCGGCAGAGCCATATCCGGGCGGGCAACGGGGCCCGTGAAGGAACAAGCGGCCACGAAAAGCGCGGCACAGGCGAGAGCGGGGGTTTTCATCTTTTGTGCCTACCCCGCTTGGATGAGTCGTCGTCATCACTCGATTTTTTGCGGGAGGAATCGCTTTTTCGGGATGAGCTGGAAGAATCTGATGATTGGGAAGAACGGGCCGGCGGTGAATAGGCTGAGCGAGAGGGAAACGAAGAACGGGCTTCTTGGCGGCGTTCTTGCCGTGGCGAGGAGTCGCGGCTCTGTTTTTCCCGCCAAGCTGGAGCGGAAGAATTTGACGTTCTGGAAGGCGGCGGATACGGATGCGAATAGGATTCGCCATCGCGTTCGGCAGGGCGGAATTTATGCGGTTGCGGGCGGGCGGTTCCCTCTGGCGGGGAAGGCACTTCCCACCGCTGCGCGTGGTCGCCGCGTTCCTTCCGGGGGCGTTCCGGCTCACGGTCGCGGTCATCGTCACGGTCTCGCTGGCGATGCCTGTGGCGCGGGGGGAGCGGGTCGGGCGGGGGGTATCTTCCGTAGCCGTCATCCCTCCGGGGCGGGCACTCATAGGTATCGTACTCGGCGTTATACGGGCAGCTAGAGCAACCGCTCAGCACCAGCGCACTAGAGAAGGCCATAAGCAAGGTAAGCGCGTATTTGTATTTCATTTTTTACTCCGTTGCCAATGCCACCACCGGGTCAAGGCGGGCGGCCTTGCGGGCGGGCAGATAACCGAATATCAGCCCCGTTGAAAAGGCGCACCCAAAGGCGAGCACCACCGGCAGGGCAGAATATTGGATGGGGGTATTGAACCGTTCGAGCACGGCGGCGGCGGCTAACCCTAATACAACGCCAATCAGCCCGCCAAGCGCGGAAACGACCAATGCCTCAATCAAAAATTGCTGAAGGATATTTTTCATCCGCGCGCCGGTTGCCATGCGGATGCCGATTTCACGGGTGCGTTCGGTCACGGACACCAGCATGATGTTCATCACCCCAATGCCGCCGACAAGAAGCGAAATGGCGGCGACCGCGCCTAGCAGGATAGTGAGCGTGTTCTGGGTTTCTGAAACGGTGTCGATAATCGACGCCATGTTGCTAATCTGGAAATCTTCCAGCCCGTGGCGCGCAAGCAGAAGGCTTTGCACGGCGGCTTGGGTTTCGTTAATAAAGGCCACGTTGTCGACGGCGATAGTGGCGTTGCGAAGGTAACGCTGGCCGGTAATGCGCATACTGCCGGTGGTGTAGGGCACCAGCACCACATCGTCTTGGTCCTGCCCCCATCCCGTTGCGCCTTTGGCCACCATAATGCCAATCACTTGGAAAGGGATGTTATTGACCAGCACGAATTGCCCGATGGGATTGGCGTTGGGGAAAAGCGCGTTTGCCACGGTCCGCCCTAGCACCGCGACAGTGGCGTAACGGGCTTCATCTTCGGCACTAAAAAAAGTGCCGCTGGCCGGTTCCCAATTGCGGGCCACCGTGAAGTTCCAAGACGTGGCATTCACGCTCGTGCGGTGGTCAGTATTGCCCACACGCAGCGTGACGGAGGCGCTTTGTTCCGGGACGGCCGCAAGGATATTGTCAAGTTCGCCGATGGCTTTGACATCTTCAATAACCAGTGTGGCAGTGGTGTCCCTCCCGCGCTGGTTGGGCGCACCGGGGCGCACCATCAGCAGGTTGGTGCCCATCGCGCTGATTTGGTCGACCACCTTCTGCTTTGCGCCGTCACCAATAGCCAGCATCGCAATTACGGAGGCGACGCCAATCACGATGCCTAACAAGGTGAGCACAGAACGGAACACGTTTGCGCGGAGCGCCCGCAAAGCCGTGCGCGTGGCTTCGGCGATGTCCGTCATGTGAGAGGAACGGTCGACGTGCGGGGCAAAGTCGGGTTCTGAATCTTTAGGGCGGTTGGGGCCGGGGTCGGAAGTGATACGGCCATCGCGGATTTCAATAATCCGGCCCGCCATCTCGGCAACTTCGCGTGAGTGGGTAATCAGAATAATGGTGTGGCCTTCATGGGAAAGCTGGGTGAGGAGCTTCATCACCTCCTCGCCGCTTTTGCTATCGAGCGCGCCCGTGGGTTCGTCAGCCAGAATCACCCGTCCGCCGTTCATCAGCGCACGGGCAATCGATACCCGTTGCTGCTGCCCGCCGGAAAGCTGTCCGGGGCGATGGTGGATGCGTCCCTCAAGCCCCAGCGCGGAGAGCAATTTTTCGGCACGGACATGGCGCTCATGGGGCGGCATGCCCGAATAAACTGCCGGGACTTCCACGTTTTCGCGGGCCGTGGAGCCGCCCAATAGGTTGTAGCTCTGAAATACAAAGCCGAAAGTCTCCCGGCGCATCCGAGCCAGTTCGTCACGGTCCAATCCCGCCACATCGTGCCCCATAAAACGGTAAGTGCCGGAACTGGGGCGGTCAAGGCAACCGAGAATATTCATCAGCGTGGATTTACCCGAACCCGACGCGCCCACAATGGCAACAAATTCACCGGGATAAATAGCGAGGTCAATCCCGGACAGCACTTGGGTACGGAGTTCGCCGCTACCAAAACTGCGCGTAATACCGGATAGCTCAATCAGCGGGCCGGCTTGTTTGCTGTATGTACTCATAGCCGTGGCGGCATCATCCGGCGCGGCGCGGCCCCGCTGCCTTGCGCGCCCTGTTCAGCCAAACCGGAAACAACCTTTTCCCCTTCCGCTAAACCGCTAATCACTTGCGCAACGATGCGGTTGGTCACGCCGATTTCAATCGTGCGATCTGCGATTTTTCCGTTGGCATCCAGCACTTTAACAATGGCTTGGCGTTTTCTTGGCGCACCGTTGTGACTGCCATCGCCTTTGCCGCTGTTTTCGCTATTGCCGGCGGCAGTTCTCGGCGGGCGCTGCTGTTGTTGCAAAGCGCCCATCGGAATCTGGAGCGTGTTTTTGGCTTGCGCCACAATAAAAAACACTTGCGCCGTCATATCGGTCATCAAACGCCCGTCAGGGTTGGGAACATCAAACAGCGCGTTATAAAGCACCACGTTGTTTGTGGTGGTGGGCGTAGGTTCGATTTGGTCAAGCGTCCCGTACCAGCGTTTGTTTTGTCCGCCGAGTGTTGTGAAATACGCCTGCATCCCGGGGGAGAGCCGCCCCACATCCGCTTCCGAGACTTGGGTACGGACTGTCATCACGCTCAAATCCGCTACGCGGAGAATGGTAGGGGCTTGCTGGTTGGTATTGAGCGTTTGCCCTTGCCGTGCGCTAATCGACACCACCGTGCCCGACATGGGCGATAGCACACGCGCATATTGCAGGTTGGCCTCATCCCCGCGCAAGGTAGATTCGGTCTGTTCAATCTGGGCGCGCAGGGCTTCCAGCGAGGCTTCGGCGGATTTCAGCGTCGCTTCCGCTGTTTGCAGGTTTTCTTCGGCGGTAGCGTCCTCAAGCATCAGCGCCTTTTGGCGGTTGAACTGGATGCGGGCCAGCGCCAGTTGGGCTTCACGCTCTTTTAGCTGTGCGCGTTGGTTGCGCAGTTGCGCGCGGGAGGCATCAACGCGGGAGAGGTAAACCGTCGGGTCGATTTCAGCCAACAAGTCGCCCGCTTGGACGGCGCTACCGACTTTGACATGGATTTTCTGGAGCTGCCCCGAAACCTGCGCGCCCACATCCACATATTCACGCGGTTGCAACGTGCCCGTAGCGGTCACAACATCTTCAACATCGCCTTTCTGGATAGCCGTAAATTGATAGCTGCTGGCCGGATTATCGTTTTTCAGCCGGGATTTCGCTTGCCATCCGATTGTCGCCAGCGCGGCCACAGCCAAAACAATTAACAATCTGCGCGGCCAACGGGATTTGCGAAATGTAAATTTCATCGCGGTTTTCATGGTATTTAGGGCACATCAGGAAAAAACGTCTATGAGCATAAAAGAAAACATGTTTTGAAAAGTAGCAGTTTGTAATTTGGGAGCGCGGGCGTCCCGCCCGCAAAAAATGAAGAACAAAAGCGGGCAAAATGCCGCCCTCCCTGCACTCAATCAAGCTAGTAACGTTTTTTTCAAACCTGAAGATTCGCAATGCGCGAACTGGCCAGCGATAACCGTGTGGCAAGTACGGTGAGAAAGGCTTGGTAGAAATGCATGCGGCAAGCGTCAGACGCATTCAAAAGCGCCTTGTTGCGAATCGTGACGAGACGTGCAATTGAAGTTGCTTCCACCGAGGCGGAACGTACCCCTTTACCTGCCGAAAAAAGCGCGATTTCGCCAAAACATTCACCCGGCGTAAAAACGCCAAGCAGGGCGCGGTTTCTTTTGGCACGGGCTTCGCCTTCAACCAAGAAGCAGAAATGGTCGCCCGCTTCGCCTTGTTTGAAAATGACAGTGCCGGGATGAACCTGCTCCCATTGCGAGAAACCGATAATTTCCCAAAGTTCTGCGTCAGAAAATTCTTTGAAGAAAGGCAGCTTGCGCAAAAACCCAAATTTTTCAGCATCAGGCAGCGTTTCTGTATCAGGTTCCATCACGCAATTACGGAAAGCAAGCGTGAGGTCATGCGAAAACTCTGACCAATTCTGATAACGGCGTTCTACATCCTTTTCCATTGCGCGGCGCACAATCACATCAAGCGACTCTGGAATATCCGGGCGGTAATCCGTGACGGGTGGCGGAATCTCATGGGCGATGCGGTAAACCAAGCTGTAATTGTTTTCGCACTCAAATGGCAGATGCCCGGTCAGCAATTGGTACATCACCACGCCAAGGGAATAAATATCGCTGCGGTGGTCAATCGGCACCTCACGCACCTGCTGGGGCGACATATACGCAGGGGAGCCGAGGTTAGCGATTTGCGTAACATCGCTCGTCGCTTGGAACGCCGCGCCAAAGTCCGAAATACGGATGTCGCTGCTACCCCCTGCGGCCAGCAAAATATTGGCCGGCTTAATGTCGCGGTGCGTGATGCCGTGATGAAAAGCAAAATCCAGCGCCCGCGTGCATTTGAAGATGATTTCAATCACCCGCTCAAACGCGGCCAACCCCCCGGTACGCGCCAGCGGCTCCAGCGTGCCGCCCGGGACATATTCCATCGCCACATAGGCTTCTTTGTCGTCGACGACCGCGTCATAAATCCGAACGATGTGGGGATGCGCCAATTTGCCCGCAAGCGAGGCTTCATTGACCAAAAGCTGCCGAAACAGCCGCCCACGATGGGGATGCCTAAAAAACCCGGGGTCAATCCGCTTGACGGCAACCTCGCGCTGGTTAAAAGGGTCCCAAGCCAGATAGACGCTGCTTGTTGCCCCTGTGCCCAATAGTCGGCGGATTTCGTATTTCCCAATCCGCTCTGGTATTGCCATAACGGCTCCTTTGGATCCGTCAGTCCCTCGCAGGCTCACGCCGCGAACTGCGTTTATCGTGAAAACGAGTGTAAAACAAAAGCCCCGTCACCCCGCAAAGCCTCCCACGTGCGAAAGAGAACAATTACACGGGAAAC
>JAIRPB010000225.1 GCA_031257305.1 Azoarcus sp. | reverse complement strand
ATTGATGCCCCCACTGGCCTGCTTTACCTAAATAGTGTGAAAATGTTGCACTTGCAAAAAAGCAAATGCTAGAATTTTCTAGTCCCTAACATTGAAAGGGTTTTTTTTATGTCTTGCAAAAACATCATCATCCAAGCGGGCTTGGCTGACTGTCCTCGAAAAAGCCGTTGGCCGGCGCGTCTGGATTTGTTGCAGAGCAGCACGGGGCTTATCCTCGGTTTGTTCATGTGGGGGCACATGTTTTTTGTGGCGTCCATTCTTTTTGGCAAAGATGCCATGTGGACCATCACTAAGCTGTTCGAGGGTTTTTTCTTCTTCGGTAAAAGCCATCCGGGGCTTGTGTCCTGTGTGGTCGGTTTTGTTGTGGTGGTTTTTGTGTTGCACGCGCTGATGGCCGTGCGCAAGTTTCCAATCAATTACCGGCAGTGGCGCACCGTCCGTGCCCATGCCAAAGCCATGAAGCATGAGGATTCCACCTTGTGGGTCTGGCAGGTTTATACCGGGTTTTTGCTGTTTTTCTTTGCCTCGGCGCATCTCTACCAAATGTTTGTCTGGCCGCAGAACATCGGCCCCTATGCGTCGGCAGACCGTGTGTGGAGCGATAGCCTGTGGCCGTTTTATCTCGTCATGCTGCTGGCGGTAGAACTGCATGGCGGCATTGGGCTGTACCGCTTGGCCGTGAAATGGGGCTGGCCCAACGCCTCCCGCCAAAAGCTGAAAAAAGTGAAATGGGCTTTAACTGGTTTTTTTCTTATCTTGGGATTAGCAACATTGGCGGCGTATATGAAAATTGGTTATGAGCACCGTGCCAGCGTGGGCGAACGCTTTACGCCAGATTGGGTGCTTGAAAAAGATTTAAGTGCTGGCCATCACGGAGATTCGTTATGAAAACAGTGATGACGGATGTGCTGGTGATTGGCGGCGGTTTGGCCGGTTTGCGGGTTGCGATTGCGGCCCGCAAGCGTGGGCACGATGCCATTGTGCTTTCTTTGGTTCCGCCAAAACGGTCGCACTCTGCGGCGGCACAGGGCGGCATGCAGGCTTCTCTTGCGAATGTGACCAAAGGGATTGGCGATAACGAGGACATCCATTTTGAAGATACCGTGCGCGGTAGCGATTGGGGCGCGGACCAAATCGTGGCTCGGATGTTTGTTAATACCGCCCCCAAAGCCGTGCGTGAGCTGGCCGCGTGGGGGATTCCTTGGAGCCGCGTGCGCGGCGGGGACCGGGAAGTCATCATTAACGAGCAAAAAGTGATGCTCACCGAGCGCGCCGAAGCGCATGGGCTGGTGGCACAGCGCGATTTTGGCGGGACCAAAAAATGGCGTACCTGTTATGTGTCGGACGGCACTGGCCACGCCATGCTGTTTACCGTGAGCGACCAAGCCATTCACCACGGCGTGACGGTGCATGAGCGCACCGAGGCGCTTGCGCTTATCCACGATGGCGAACGCTGCTATGGCGCGGTGGTGCGTGACCTCATCACCGGCGAACTGACGGCCTATCTTGCCAAAGCCACGGCCATTACCACCGGCGGGGCAGGGCGGCTTTACCGCGTCACGACCAACGCGGTGATTTGCGAGGGCATGGGCCATGCGCTGGCGCTAGAAACAGGCGTTGCGCCCGTGGGCAATATGGAGGCCGTGCAATTTCACCCCACCGGTATTTTCCCTGCGGGCATCCTCGTCACCGAGGGATGCCGGGGTGACGGCGGCTTACTGCGGGACGTGAACGGCGAGCGTTTCATGCCCCATTACGAGCCGGAGAAAAAAGAACTGGCCTCGCGTGACGTGGTTTCGCGCCGCATGGAAGAGCACATCCGTAGCGGCAACGGTGTGCCTTCGCGCTTTGGGTCGCACCTGTGGCTGGACATCACGTTACTGGGGCGGCATCACATTGAGCACAACCTACGCGAAGTGAAAGAAATCTGCCAATATTTTCTTGGCATCGACCCGTGCGATAAATGGATTCCCGTCCGGCCGGCGCAGCACTACACCATGGGCGGCGTGCGCACCGACCACACCGGGCAATCGCCTTGGCTCAAAGGGTTGTTCGCGGCAGGCGAGGCGGCGTGCTGGGACATGCACGGATTCAACCGCTTGGGCGGTAATTCCGTGGCAGAAACCGTGGTAGCCGGCATGATTGTGGGCGAATTCATTGCCGATTTCTGCGACAAACCCGAAAATGCTGCGCCCGTCCCGCTCACGCTGGCCCATGAGTTTGTGAAGCGCGAAGAAGCCAAACTCGCGGCCATTTTGGAGAACAACGGAAACGAAAGCCCCATCCGGCTCCAAATGGAAATGCAGGAAGCCATGACAAGCCATGTTGGCATTTTCCGTCAGGGCGACGCGCTACAGACTGGGGTTGAGACGCTTCAAAACCTGCTCAAGCGAAGCGCCTCAATGGCGGTTTCCAGTAAATCACGCGGCGCCAATCCCGAACTGGTTGCGGCTTACCGCATGCGGCGCATGCTCAAACTGGCGCTTGCTATCGCGCAAGGCGCTTACCTGCGTACCGAGAGCCGGGGCGCTCACTTCCGTGAGGACTTCCCGCAGCGTAACGACGAGCAATGGCTGAAACGCACACTGGCTTTCTGGCCCGGCGAAGATGCCGATATGCCGCGTTTTGAATACGAGGCGCTGGATGTCATGAAAATGGAACTGCCGCCCGGATGGCGGGGTTACGGCGCAAAAAACTACATCAACCATCCCGATACAGAACGGCGCGAACAAGAAGTCAATGCCATACGCGCCAAAATGGAAGGCCAGAGCCGTTTTGCCGTACAGGAAGCCCTCATGCCTTACACCCACAACCTGCCTGCCTCTTTAACCGGGCGCAACGAACGGATTGACGAGCCGCTGGAGACTTTGAAATGAGCGGAAACAACAACATAACCCGCCCCCAACATCGGCAATTGCGCTTTCAAGTCTTGCGCTACGACCCTGCCACGCCCGCCGTGCCCCCGCGCATGCAGGCATACCAGATTGAAGAAGCTGACGGCATGACGCTGTTTATTGCGCTCAACGAAATCCGCGAACATCTGGACCCCACCTTGCAATTCGATTTCGTGTGCCGTGCCGGTATTTGCGGAAGCTGCGCGATGATGATAAATGGCCGCCCACGGCTGGCATGCCGCACCCTCGTCCGCGATTTGCCCGATGAAATCACGCTCGCGCCGTTGCCGTTCTTTGAACTCATCAAAGACCTTTCCGTGAATACCGGAAAATGGATGCGCGGCATGAGCGAACGCCTGCAAACTTGGCTACACACGCAAGAAGGCGCGCCAGAGGCCGACATCCGCCGCATTGAAGAGCGCATGGAGCCGGAACTGGCCGAGCAAATCTACGAACTGGACCGTTGCCTGGAATGCGGCTGTTGCGTAGCGGCCTGTGGCACCGCGCAGATGCGGGAGGATTTTGTGGGCGCGGTGGGTTTTGGCAAAGTGGCCCGTTTCCGGCTTGACCCGCGAGATAGCCGCACAGATGAAGATTTTTACGAACTCATTGGCGACGATACCGGCGTATTCGGCTGTATGTCGCTGCTGGCCTGCCACGATGTTTGCCCCAAATCCCTGCCGCTCCAAACTCAGATTGCGTTTTTGCGGAGAAAGATGGCGGTAATGGGGCTGAAGGGGGCATCGTAAGGGCACGGTACGCCGTGACATTACGGTTGAAATGACGGCCGAGGGTGGATGGCCAGAATGACGCCGAGCGTAGGGGCGGGTTTCAAACCCGTCCTCTTTCCGGCACAGCCAATACCTGTTTCGGGTTAGCCACGGTCTGGGCGGGTTTGAAACCCGCCCCTACGGTTGCGTGATTGCGAGCCGCAAGGCGGCGGAAAATCAACCGCGGGGGCGAGCCAAGCCGCGCCCGCCCCTCTCCCCTGACCCCTCTCCCACAAGGGGAGAGGGGCACGATGCTGTGCGGGTTTTGCCCTCTCCCCTTGTGGGAGAAGGTGGCGCGAAGCGCCGGGAGAGGGGGTGACGCCGCAAGGCGTCTGGAATGTAAGGCAAGCATCCTGCTTGCTCCAACAAGGCGCGGTATGTTTCGCGTAGGGGCGGGTTTCAAACCCGCCCTCTTACCAGCACAGCTAATACCTGGTTCGGAATACCCACGGGCTGGGCGGGTTTGTTAGACGCCCCGACGTTGTCGTCATTGCGAGCCGCAAGGCGGCGGGAAATCAACCGTAGGGGCGAGGCAAGCCTCGCCCGCCCCTCTCCCCTGACCCCTCTCCCACAAGGGGAGAGGGGTACGATGCTGTGCGGGTTTTGCCCTCTCCCCTTGTGGGAGAGGGTGGCGCGAAGCGCCGGGAGAGGGGGTGACGCCGCAAGGCGTCTGTGCTGAGGCTGATAGCAACGCGCCAGCTAAGGCAACCTGCGGTTGCCGCCCCCTCTCCCCGGTCAAGCCATCACGAAACGCCCGTCATTGCGAGCGAAGCGAAGCAATCCATGCCGCCGCTATTCCGGCCATCCTAGATTGCTTCGTCGCTTCGCTTCTCGCAATGACGGGGCGAGATTTGGGTTAGGCAGGTACGGGAACTATCCCACGGCTCTGGCTGTAGGGGCGGGTTTCAAACCCGCCCTCATCCCAGCACAGCCAATACCTGTTTCGGGCTGGCCACGGTCTGGGCGGGT
>JAIRPB010000185.1 GCA_031257305.1 Azoarcus sp. | reverse complement strand
TAGCCAACGAATGCCAGCGTGAATTGGCCTTCGGGATATTCGTGCTGCCGTAAGAGGCGCATTCCGAGCACTTCGGTATAAAAGGCCAGCGAACGTTCAAGGTTGCCAACACGAAGCATGGTATGCAGGAGCCTCACAATTTCATCCTCATAGCAAAAAAGGGATTATATCCATTATCGTAATCCCGGAATACCAGACATCATACCCTTCATTGCGCGCATCATTTTGCCCATGCCGCCCCGTGAGAATTGTTTCATTATTTTTTGTGTTTGCTCAAATTGATTAAGCAAGCGGTTGACTTCTTGGACTGTGACGCCCGCCCCGGTGGCGACGCGGCGTTTTCGGCTGGCTTTGAGGAGTTCTGGCTTAGTGCGTTCTAGCGGCGTCATCGCGTTGATGATGCCTTCAATCCGCGCAATTGCTTTTTCTTCCGCGCCGCCTTGCAATGACCCTGCGGCTTGCGCGAACTGCGCGGGGAGTTTGTCTAGCAACGACGATAGGCCGCCCATGCTGCGCATCTGGCCAATTTGCGCTTTGAAATCGTTAAGGTCGAATCCTTTGCCGCTTTTGAGTTTTTTGGCAAATTCAACGGCTTTTTCTTCGTCCACCCGGCGGCGGGCATCTTCGACCAAACCGAGGATGTCACCCATGCCGAGGATGCGGCTTGCCATGCGGTCCGGGTGAAAAGGCTCAAGGCCAGAGAGTTTTTCGCCCACGCCGGCAAATTTCAGCGGTTTGCCGGTTATCTGGCGCACGGATAGGGCCGCGCCGCCGCGCGCGTCACCATCGAGCTTGGTGAGAACAATGCCGGTGAGCGGCAAGGCTTCGTTAAAGGCTCGTGCGGTGTTGACCGCATCTTGGCCCAGCATGGCATCGACAACGAATAAGGTTTCGATGGGGTCAAGCGCCGCATGCAGGGCACGGATTTCATCCATCATTGCCGCGTCGATGGCAAGCCGCCCGGCCGTATCCACAAGCAGCACTTCGTGGTGATGCTTGCGGGCGAAATCTAGCGCGGCAAGCGCGATGTCGACGGGTTTCTGGCCGGCGTTTGACGGAAAGAAATCAGCACCGGCTTGCGCGGTAACGGTTTTGAGCTGCTCGATGGCGGCCGGCCGGTAAACGTCGGCGGAAACCGTGAGCACTTTTTTCTTGTATTCCTCACGCAAAAGGCGGGCGAGCTTGCCCGTGGTAGTGGTTTTGCCCGCGCCTTGCAAGCCGGCCATCAGCACAATCGCCGGCGGCTGGGCGGCGAGGTTCAGCCCTTGGTGGATACCGCCCATCAGGGTGCGCAATTCGTCATGCACCACGCCGACGAGCGCCTGTCCCGGCGTGAGCGAGCCAACAACCTCTTGCCCAACGGCTTTTTCTTTAATTTTTGCGATGAAGTCTTTCACCACAGGGAGCGCCACGTCGGCTTCTAGCAGCGCCATGCGGACTTCGCGCATGGCATCGGTGATGTTGTTTTCGGTGAGGCGGGCTTGGCCGCGCAGGGTTTTGACGACTTTGGAGAGGCGTTGCGTGAGGTTGTCTAGCATAGGGGATGAGGTCGTAGGGGGTTGATGCCTGTTTGTTACGTTCAACAAACGGTTTGGCTGAAATCAAAGGGATTAAGGTAAACTGGCCGCTCTTATGTTGTTGCCGATTCTACTTCATCTCTTTCCTGCCGCGCTCTATATCGGCATTGGATTTTATGCCTGGCGCACACGGCAGCCCGACTCCGTTTCACTGGGGGGGCAAGCTGGCGGCATAACGAGGTTTGAACGGGTACTGCTCGTGTTGGCACTGCTGGCGCATGGCGTGGCATTGTACGGGGCGATTTTTCCCGGCGGTGCAATGCGTTTTGGTTTTAGCGTCGCGCTCTCTCTGGCCGTATGGCTGGCTATTTGCTTTTACTGGATAGAAACGTTCTACCACCGGCTCGATGGCTTACGTTTCATCGTGCTGGCCGTGGGAACGCTGGCATGCATCCTCACGGCAATCTTTCCCGGAACCCATGTGCTTTCTGACAAAAGCGTTTCTTCGCCCATTTTCCGCGCTCATTTCATTATCGCCATGCTGGCGTACAGCCTATTCATGCTGGCCGCGCTCCACGCAACGCTGATGGCGATTGCTACCAAACAACTGCATCACGCCCGCTTTTCCCGCGCACTGTCAAACCTGCCGCCGCTTCTCACGATGGAGGTGCTGCTGTTCCGGTTAATCAGCATTGCCTTTGTGTTGCTCACGCTGACGCTGCTCACGGGAATGATGTTTACGGAAACGCTTTTCGGGCAGGCTTTCCGGCTCGACCATAAAACGGTTTTTGCCACAATTTCTTGGCTCCTGTTTGGCGTACTTCTCATTGGACGCCATTTCCGAGGCTGGCGCGGGCGTATTGCCCTTCGTTGGACGCTAGTCGGTTTTATTGCCTTAATGCTGGCCTATGTCGGTAGTAGGTTCGTGATAGAAGTCCTGCTGAAAAGATAGGCTCTAGCGGTACGGTTAACGGCCCAAATGGTGTGATACGCCTATCGCGTTCACGGCAATGCTCCGCAAATAAAACAGGGCAATCTCATTCAATTAAATGAGCGGGAAATGGCATCTAATCCACAAGCCGCATTAAGCGGGTTAGCGCGCGCGCTGATTCAGAAAAAACGTTTATCCGAAGCTGACGCCATCGCGTGTTCTGGCGGCGACGGCTCCGCGAACACTTTTTTGCACGAAATCGTACAGCGTAAATTGCTGTCCGCTCGTGACGTTGCCCAATTCGCTTCCGAGACTTTCGGCTACCCGCTGTTAGATTTGTCTGCCGTTAACCCGGATTTTCTACCCAGCAAAGTTATCGACGCCAACCTTGTGCGCAAACATCAGGTGTTTGCCCTAGCCCAGCGCACAAACCCAAACCGCATCGTGCTGGCCGTGGCTGACCCGTCGAATATGCGGGTATTCGATGAAATCCGCTTCCAGACGGGCTTGCAGCTGGAACTGGTTATCGCCGAAGCCGATAAGCTCGCTAAGGTCGTGGAACAGCAGGGGACGAGCACCCAAGACACGCTGGAAAAGCTCAGTTCTAGCGACGAACTGGGTGTGCCTGACGTGTCGCTTGATGATGCAGAGGGCGACTCTTCATCGGGTTCCGATGTGGATGACGCGCCCATCGTCAAATTCATCCAGAAGGTGCTGATTGACGCAATCAACGAAGGCGCGTCCGACATTCATTTTGAACCTTACGAAAAGTATTACCGCATCCGCGTGAGAACCGACGGCATCCTGCATGAGATTGCCCAGCCGCCGCTCGTGCTGAAGGAAAAAATCGCCTCCCGGATTAAAGTCATTTCAAGGCTAGATATTTCCGAGAAGCGCGTTCCTCAAGACGGGCGGACAAAACTGGTTCTCTCCAAGAGCAAATCTATCGACTTTCGGGTTTCCACGCTGCCCACGCTGCACGGCGAAAAAATCGTGATGCGTATTCTGGATTCGAGTTCAGCCATGCTGGGCATTGAGGCGCTGGGTTATGAGCCGGAACAGAAAGAGGCATTGCTAGATGCCGTTAGCCGTCCTTATGGCATGGTGCTTGTCACCGGTCCAACAGGGTCGGGCAAAACGGTATCGCTTTACACTTGCTTGAATATCCTCAATAAGCCGGGCGTCAATATTTCGACGGCCGAGGACCCGGCGGAAATCAATCTGCCGGGCATTAACCAAGTCAACGTCAATGAAAGAGCGGGACTCACTTTTGCGTCAGCCTTGCGGGCGTTTTTGCGGCAAGACCCGGATGTCATTATGGTGGGTGAAATCCGTGACTTAGAGACGGCAGAAATCTCAATCAAGGCCGCCCAGACCGGCCACCTCGTACTCTCTACCCTACACACGAATGACGCGCCCACTACGCTTGAACGGCTGAAAAACATGGGAGTCGCGCCATTTAACATCGCTTCGTCAATCATCTTGATTACAGCGCAGCGGCTGGCGCGGCGGCTGTGTTCATGCAAAAAACATGTCAACATCCCCATTGAGGCGCTATTGCAGGCTGGTTTTCGCGGCGACGAACTGGACGGCAGCTGGCAACCCTACGGGCCGGGCGGATGCGACCGTTGCAAAGGCAGCGGTTACAAAGGCCGGGTGGGCATCTACCAAGTCATGCCGATTTCCGAAGAAATTGCGCACATCATCATGACCGGCGGCAATTCGATGGATATTGCCGCACAGGCTGAAAGAGAAGGAGTAAGCGACCTGCGCCGTTCCGGGTTGCTTAAAGTCCGCCAAGGGGTTACGTCCCTTGAAGAAGTTTTGGCCGCAACCAATGAATAACAGAACCCGTAACGATAGCCGTTAGGCAATACAAGCTCACGGAGAACCTCATCATGGCAACAGCAGCATCTATCCCCGCCTCCAAAATTGCTCGCCGAACACAGAGCAACACAAAAGAAAGCCTCTTTGTGTGGGAAGGCAAGGATAAAACGGGCAAGCTCATCCGAGGCGAAATGCGGGCAGCAAGCGATTCCGTCGTCAAAACTACGTTGCGGCGGCAGGGGGTTGCCGCCACAAAAATCAAAAAACAGACGATGGCGCGCGGGCACAAAATTACGGATAAAGACATCGCGCTCTTTACCCGCCAGCTGGCAACGATGATGAAATCGGGCGTCCCCATGCTTCAAGCGTTTGACATCGGCATTAAGGGTACAGGCAACCCTAGCCTTTCCCGGCTACTGAACGATGTCCGGTCCGAAATCGAAATGGGGTCTAGCCTCTCGCAAGCGTTTGCAAAATTCCCAGTGTATTTTGACAAGCTATTCTGCAACCTCGTCGGCGCGG
The DNA here is from genome assembly GCA_031257305.1 of Azoarcus sp. GTDB lineage: Bacteria > Pseudomonadota > Gammaproteobacteria > Burkholderiales > Rhodocyclaceae > WRNU01. The sequence goes on along the minus strand of JAIRPB010000185.1, from coordinate 5,054 downwards.
GGGAACAGGCGGGCATTTTGGATACCATCCTTGACCGTCTGGCAACTTACAAAGAAAAAATTCTGGCCATCAAAGGCAAAATCAAATCGGCGCTGTTTTACCCAAGCGCCGTCATTATAGTGTCGGCGGTTGTCGTCGCCGTCATCATGATTTGGGTGGTGCCCACCTTCAAAGAAGTCTTTGCCAGTTTCGGGGCGGAATTGCCGGGGCCGACGCTCATTGTGATGGGCATATCCGACTTTTTCGTGGCGTACTGGTGGGCCATGCTCGGCATCATCATCGCCACGGTTTTTACTGTCAGGTCAACGTACAGGCGCTCTGTGCCGATGCAAATCGCCGTCGACCGCATGATGCTCAAGCTCCCGGTGATGGGTGAGATTGTCCGCAAAGCCACCATCGCACGTTGGTCGCGGACGCTCTCGACGATGTTCTCTGCCGGCGTACCGCTGGTCGAGGCGCTGGATTCGGTAGGCGGCGCGTCAGGCAACCATTTGTATGTAGTGGGCACACGCGAAATCCAGAACGAGGTCAGTTCAGGTTCAAGCCTGAACATGTCTATGGAAAAATCTGGGCTGTTCCCGACGATGGTCGTACAGATGGTGTCCATTGGCGAAGAGTCCGGCCAACTCGACAATATGTTGTCTAAGGTGGCGGATTTTTACGATGAAGAGGTTGATGAGGCGGTGGCCGCTATGTCTACCCTGCTCGAACCCCTTATCATGGTGTTCCTAGGCGTCGTCATCGGCGGTTTGGTTGTAGCCATGTACATGCCGATTTTCAAACTCGGCGCGGCCGTTTAACTGAATGCCTTATCCCTTCGACAACCCGCTCGTTTTCGTCCCGCTTGTTGCGCTGCTGGGGCTTTTTGTCGGCAGTTTTCTCAATGTCGTCATCTATCGGCTGCCCGTGATGATGGAGTACGACTGGCAGGATGAGATTGCCGAGTCACGCGGCGAGCCGCTTGCCGAAACAGAACGCATCAACCTTGTCAGGCCCCGCTCCCGCTGCCCGCACTGCGGCCATATGATTTCGGCGCTAGAAAACATACCGGTTATCAGCTACCTGTTCCTGCGCGGACGCTGCCGCCACTGCCATGCGCCCATCAGCATCCGCTACCCGCTCGTTGAGCTGCTCACGGCGCTGCTTTCCGGCTACGCGGCTTGGCGCTTCGGCTCTAACCCCGGCACAATCGGTGCGCTGCTGTTTATTTGGATGATGATTACGCTGGCGCTCATTGACTTTGACACCCAGCTTTTGCCAGACAACCTCACCCTGCCCCTTTTATGGATGGGGCTGATTTTCAACCGGTTCACAGACAATATTTTGCTTGATGATGCCGTTATCGGCGCGGTAGCGGGCTATCTCTCCTTGTGGACAGTCTATTGGCTGTTCAAACTCGTAACCGGCAAAGAAGGCATGGGATACGGCGATTTCAAACTGTTCGCGGCCATCGGCGCATGGCTTGGCTGGCAGATGCTGCCGCTCACCATCCTGCTGGCTTCTGTTGTGGGCGCGCTGGTCGGCATCGGCCTGATTCTATCCGGGCGGCAAAAGCGTTCCGTGCCGATTTCATTTGGGCCGTTTCTTGCCGCCGCAGGGCTGATTGCCCTGTTTCATGGCGAGACAATCAACACATTGCTGCCTATTTTCTCTGCCCAAGTTCCTTGAAACTTGACAGATACGCCCCACCTTAGCGCAAGCTATCCGGCTCACGTGGCGTGTATTCATACGTTACGCTAGACTCCGCCGTTACTTTTGTTTCCGAGGAAGCACACCCATGCCTATCTACGAATACCGTTGCGAAGATTGCGGTTTCCAAAAAGACCATCTTCAAAAAATGAGCGATGCCCCGCTCGCAGAGTGCCCGTCCTGCCACAGCGGGCGTTACGTCCGGCAGATTTCAGCGGCGGGTTTCCAGCTTAAAGGAACCGGCTGGTACGCCACCGATTTCAAATGCTGCGGCAGCGACAAAAACGCAAAAGCCGAAAGTCCCGCAGCGCCCGCCTGCGGGGGTGGCTGCGCTTGCCATCCGTCCTAACGTTTAGGCATGAGGTTCTCTGGCTTGAAGAAGTATTTCATTACGGGCCTGCTGATTTGGGTTCCGCTGTCTATCACTTTCTCGGTGTTGTCGTGGATTATCACGACACTAGACAATTTAGTCGTGCCGTGGCTACCCACGCACCTACAGCCCCAGACCATCATCGGCTTCAATATTCCCGGCCTAGGCGTTGTGCTGTGCGCGTTTATCCTGCTGGCTACCGGCGTGATTGGCGCGAATGTTTTCGGCCAAAGAATCGTCAGGGTGTGGGAGTCGCTGCTGACACGCATCCCCGTGGTCAAATCGCTTTACTCCAGCATCAAGCAGGTTTCCGACACGCTTTTTTCCGACAACGGCAAAGCCTTCAGCAAGGCACTGCTGGTGCAGTACCCGCGTGAAGGCGCTTGGACGATTGCTTTTCTAACGGGGGCCCCCGGCAACGATATAACGCAGAGGCTAGGCGGCGATTATGTCAGCGTCTATGTGCCTACCACGCCCAACCCGACCTCCGGCTTTTTTCTGATGCTGCCCCAAGCAGATGTGATTGAACTCGACATGAGCGTTGATGAGGCGCTCAAGTACATCATCTCAATGGGCGTTGTCGCGCCTCCGTCGCGTATGCCCGAAACAAGCATCCTCATTCTCGATTGAACCACTTGGATTTTTTATGCGAACACATTATTGCGGACAAGTGACGGCCGCCCATATCGACCAAACCATCACGCTCTGCGGTTGGGTTCATCGCCGCCGCGACCACGGGGGCGTTATTTTCATCGACTTGCGTGACCGCGAAGGGCTGGCGCAAGTGGTGTGCGACCCGGACCGCCCGGATATGTTCAAGGTGGCTGAATCTATACGCAACGAGTTTTGCCTAAAACTCACCGGCAAAGTACGCCGCCGCCCAGAAGGCACAGTGAACCCAGATATTGCCTCGGGCGAAATCGAATTGCTGTGTCACGAAATCGAAGTTCTCAACGCCTCGGCCCCGCCCCCTTTCCAACTTGACGACGATAACCTTTCTGAGACCGTGCGCCTCACGCACCGGGTGCTGGACCTGCGCCGCCCCCGGATGCAGAAAAACCTGATGCTGCGCTACAAAGTAGCAATGGCTTTCCGCCGCTTTCTGGACACTAACGGCTTCATCGACATCGAAACACCGATGCTCACAAAGAGCACGCCAGAAGGCGCACGCGATTATCTAGTGCCCTCCCGCGTCCATAACGGGCAATTCTTTGCCCTGCCGCAATCGCCGCAATTGTTCAAACAGCTTTTGATGATGGCGGGTTTTGACCGTTACTACCAAATCACAAAATGTTTCCGCGACGAGGATTTACGCGCTGACCGACAGCCCGAATTTACCCAAGTCGATATTGAGACATCGTTTATGGATGTCGCCGACATCACCCCTTTAATGGAAGAGATGGTCCGGTTCGTATTCAAAGAGGCGCTTGATACCGATTTGCCCAACCCCTTCCCGCGCATGACGTATGCGGAAGCCATGAACCGTTACGGCTCCGACAAACCCGATTTACGGGTTACGTTGGAACTGACCGAACTCACTGATGTAGTCCGGGATGTCGCGTTCAAAGTTTTTTCAGGCCCCGCCAATAGCGGCGGGCGCGTTGCGGCGTTGCTTGTGCCGGGCGGCGCCAGCCTGACTCGGGGCGAAATTGACGAATACACACGCTTCGTTGGCATCTATGGCGCAAAAGGTTTGGCCTATATCAAAGTGAATGACGCAAACCAGCCCAACGAACAGGGGTTGCAATCGCCTATCGTCAAAAACCTGCATGAAACCGCGTTACGCACCATTCTTGAACGCACCAACGCCAAATCGGGCGACCTTATTTTCTTTGGCGCGGACAAAACCAAAATCGTCAATGACGCCCTCGGCGCGCTTCGTATCAAACTCGGACACGAAAAAGGTTATGTTTCCGGCACGCAATGGTGTCCCTTATGGGTCGTCGACTTTCCGATGTTTGAATACGACGAAGAGGACAAACGCTGGGTGGCGTGCCACCACCCCTTTACCAGTCCTAAGAATGAACACGTAACGCTTTTGAAGAGCAACCCGGGCGAGTGCCTCGCCAAGGCTTATGACTTGGCACTCAATGGGTGGGAAATCGGCGGCGGCTCAATCCGTATCCACCGCGCCGAAGTCCAGGAAGCCGTTTTCGGGGCACTCAACATCAGCCCAGAAGAACAACGGATGAAGTTTGGCTTTTTGCTCGACGCGCTTAAATTCGGCGCGCCGCCGCACGGCGGGATTGCTTTTGGCCTAGACCGCGTGGTAACGCTGATGGCTAACGCAGAATCTATCCGCGATGTAATTGCTTTCCCCAAAACACAGCGCGCGCAATGCCTATTGACAAGCGCACCTAGCCCGGTTGATGAAAAACAATTGCGGGAACTGCATATCCGCCTCCGCCAGCCTACGGCGGAAACAACTTAATTTGAATAAACCCTGCTTGCCGCAATCCTTGCTATTTTTAGCGGGATTGCGGTTTTGCAAAAGAAAAAGAAAACACCGAAAAGAAAGTTACTGTTTCCAGTAACTTTCTTTCCGTTTAAGACAATCGCTTTATCCTTTGAAACAGCCTTTGTTAGGCTGCGCGCTGGATGTTGGATGCCTGTTTCCCTTTGGGACCTTGGGTGATTTCAAAAGAAACTTTCTCACCCTCTTTCAGCGTTTTGAATCCGCCCATGTTGATAGCAGAGAAATGTGCGAACAAATCTTCGCTTCCATCATCCGGCGTAATGAAACCAAACCCTTTGGAATCATTGAACCATTTAACAGTGCCAGTTGCCATTTACTTCAATCCTTCAGTCATCTGTTGCATGACACACGCCAATTACGGCGCACACACCACCTATACGCAACCACATTTGTAACCGCCGGCCAAATGAAGCGAAAATGAAACATTTCACTAAACACCTACCCATTGGCTAAATGTGACCTACGCATATTTCCATTGTCACGCGCCCTTTCACAGAATGTCAACAAATTTCTGTATAT
>JAIRPB010000184.1 GCA_031257305.1 Azoarcus sp. | reverse complement strand
AAATTTAACCCCGTCATTGCGAGGCGCATAGCGCCGTGGCAATCCAAAAAGGCCATCGCTGATGGGAGATGGATTGCTTCGCCCTTGGCTCGCAATGACGGGCATTGGGCTGTTCAGGGCTTTCTTTTAGCGTTTCTTTAATCGCCTCTTTAACCGCTTCAGCAACATGCCAAGCTAAAACGGGCGGTACGGCGTTGCCTATTTGGCGTTCTGTTTCCCGCAGTTTACAGGGGAATATAAATGTGTCTGGGAAAGATTGTATCCGCGCAGCTTCACGCATTGAAATTCTGCGCGGCAGTGAATAATGGAATTGAATATTACCGTGACACTCCGCACGGATAGTGTAGCCCGGGCGATTTGCTAATAACCGCCTGTTGCCTTGTTCACCGCTCACATTCGCTAAACTCCAAATATGGGAAAAATTTTGGTTTTGTTCGAGTTCTTCAAGGTCGCTAATGGCTTCTTTTGCTGTAATGGGTGTGGCGCGAGTAGGGAGCGGCGGAGAGAATTTTGCTAATCCTTTTTGAGTTCCAACAATAAATACTCTTTCACGAGTTTGAGGAACGCCGTAATCCGCCGCATTATATAGTTGGTAGCTTATTTCATATCCGAGGGAATTAAAATCTTCAAGGATTTTATTCAGCGAAGGCTGATTTTGTTTTAATAGTAAACCGCCTACATTTTCAGCCACAAAGATTTTGGGCTTGATTTTATCGACAACTTTTACAATGTATGTATATAAGCTACTTCTTTTTCCGTGAATGCCAAGCATTTTTCCGTTAATGGAAATATCCTGACACGGAAACCCGCCAATCACGATGTCTGCGGTTTTAGGGAGTTGGTCAAGTACATCGCCAATGTCAGCAGTGACGATATGGTTTTTGAAATTCTGTTTATACGTTTTACAGGCCGCAGCGTTAATTTCATTTGCCCATATTATGTCGAAACCCGTTTTGGGATAATGCGTACCCAGAAAATCAAACCCGCCTATAAATCCTAAATCCATTCCGCCACAGCCTGAAAAAAGAGATACGACGGTAGCAAGGGGTTTTTGCGCGTCGGTTTTTTCGTAGATTGTCGCGTATCCGGCAAGTGACATAAGCATTTTTTCCGTGCTCCAAAGTCTGGACTATACACGTTATTGCGCGTAAATCATGTAGTTGCCCACGGCGCGGGGATTCAGGCATCCATAAAAAAGCCGCAATATTACAAAGCCTTTTTGCTTAGCCCAACGCCTATTTCACCTCTCCCGTGCGCTACTTCTTTCAATCTGCGCGTACCGCTTCACCCTACCGTCCTTTATCTTTTATAGTGCGTCGTTTTACCCCATGCTTGTCCACACATGGATGTCATCCACATTCGCGGTGCCCGCACCCACAACTTAAAGAACATCAATCTTGACCTGCCGCGCAACCAGTTGACTGTGGTGACGGGGCTATCGGGTTCGGGTAAGTCGTCGCTGGCGTTTGACACGCTCTATGCCGAGGGGCAGCGGCGCTATGTGGAATCGCTCTCTGCCTATGCCCGCCAATTTCTGCAATTGATGGAAAAGCCGGACGTTGATTTGATTGAGGGGCTTTCCCCCGCTATCGCCATTGAACAGAAAGCGGCCGGCCATAACCCGCGTTCTACCGTGGGCACGGTGACGGAAATACATGATTATCTGCGGTTGCTCTATGCCCGCGCCGGGACGCCGCATTGCCCCCGGCATCCCGGCCGCACTTTGGATGCGCAAAGCGTGTCGCAGATGGCCGACTTTGTGTTGTCGCTGCCGCCAGATACCCGCGTGATGATTCTTGCGCCCGTGTTGAGCGGCCGCAAAGGCGAGCAGCAGGATTTGCTTTTAAGCCTTGCGTCACAAGGGTTTGTGCGGGCGCGGATTGATGGCGTTATCTACGATTTGGACGCGCCGCCGCCGCTTAGCAAAAACCAGCGCCATGAAATCGAGATTGTTATCGACCGCCTGCGTGTGCGCCCCGAATTGCGCGGCAGGCTGGCGGAATCGCTTGAAACGGCGCTGGCCTACAGCGATGGCCGCGCCATTGCGGTGGAAATGGACAGGATGGACGGCGGCGGGGAATATCCCTTTTCGGCGCGGTTTGCCTGTCCGGTGTGCGATTTCGCCCTGCCCGCGCTGGAACCCCGGCTTTTTTCGTTCAACAATCCGGCGGGCGCGTGCCCGCGCTGTGACGGCTTGGGGCAGGTGACGTTTTTCGACCCGCAGCGGGTGGTGGCCTATCCAGAACTTTCATTAGCAGCCGGGGCCATCCGGGGGTGGGATAAGCGCAACCAGTTTTATTTTCAGATGATTGAAAGCCTGGCCGCGCACTATGGCTTTGATGTTGAAAAGCCTTTCAGTTCCCTGCCCAAAAAAACGCGGGACATCGTGCTCTTCGGTTCAGGCGATGAGCGCATTTCGTTCCGCTACTTCTCCGACAAAGGGCGCTCGGTGACGAAATCGCACCCGTTCGAGGGCATTATTCCCAATCTGGAACGGCGCTTCCGCGATACCGATTCGGTACTGGTGCGCGAAGAATTGCTGAAATACCGGGCCAGCCAAACCTGCCCAGAATGCGGCGGCACACGCCTCACCCCTGCGGCGCGGCACGTGCGGGTGGGCGGTTTGTCCCTGCCGGAAATCGCCGCGATGCCGCTCTCCCGCTGTCTCGCGTTTTTCAAGGATTTGCGGCTTGACGGGCAACGTGCGCTCATCGCGGAAAAAATCGTGACCGAAATTACCGCACGGCTTAGTTTTTTGGACAACGTCGGCTTAGGCTACCTTTGTCTTGACCGCGCCGCCGACTCCCTCTCCGGCGGCGAGGCGCAGCGCATCCGGCTTGCCAGCCAGATTGGTTCGGGGCTGACTGGAGTTATGTATGTATTGGATGAGCCTTCCATCGGCCTGCATCAGCGGGACAATGACCGCCTACTGAAAACGCTCGGGCGGCTACGTGACCTCGGCAACACGGTTATCGTGGTAGAGCACGACGAGGAGGCGATGCGGGCGGCGGATTACCTCGTCGATATGGGTCCCGGCGCGGGCGAGCACGGCGGCGAAGTGGTCGCCTGCGGTACGCCGGAGGCCGTCATTGCCCATCCCGCGTCCGTTACCGGCGCGTGGCTGGCGGGCCGCCGTAAAATCGCCGTGCCCAAACGCCGCGCCCCCGCCGACGCCACGCGCCACATTCGTATTGTGGGAGCCTGCGGCCACAATCTAAAAAAACTGGATGTCAACATCCCCGTCGGGCTGTTCGTCTGCGTTACAGGCGTTTCGGGTTCGGGTAAATCCACGCTCATCAATGACACGCTGGGCGCGGCCGCCTCCCGCCAAATCAATGGCGCGAACACAGACCCCGCCCCGCACGAAGCCATCGAAGGTTTGGAACTGTTCGATAAAGTGATTGATGTCAATCAATCGCCTATCGGCCGCACCCCGCGTTCCAACCCTGCCACCTACACCGGGCTGATGACCCCCATCCGCGACCTTTTTTCTGGCGTCCCTGAAGCCAAGGCTCGCGGCTACGGTCCGGGGCGGTTTTCGTTTAACGTGAAAGGCGGGCGCTGCGAAGCCTGTCAGGGCGACGGCATGATTAAAGTGGAGATGCACTTTCTGCCAGACATTTTTGTGCCCTGCGACACTTGCCGTGGGCGGCGCTACAACGCCGAAACGCTAGAAATCCGTTACAAGGGACGCAATATCTATGAAGTGCTGGATATGACGGTTGAACAGGCGCGCGATTTTTTCTCCGCCGTCCCCGGCATCGCGCACAAACTCCAAACCTTAGCCGACGTGGGACTCGGCTACATCCGCCTTGGGCAAAGCGCCACCACGCTCTCCGGCGGCGAAGCGCAGCGCGTCAAACTGGCGCTAGAACTTTCCCGGCGCGACACGGGCCGCACCCTTTATATCTTGGACGAACCCACCACGGGCCTGCACTTTCAGGACATCGAACTCCTGCTCCGCGTCCTCATCCGGCTACGCGACAACGGCAACACCATCATCGTTATCGAGCACAACTTAGATGTCATTAAAACAGCAGACTGGATTAT
>JAIRPB010000161.1 GCA_031257305.1 Azoarcus sp. | reverse complement strand
TCGCTACCGTCAGGTCGGTGTTGGCGGCGATATTGCCCGCCAGTATCCCGGCCGAAACCGTCGTCGCGCCCGTGTAAGTATTTGTGCCGGACAAGGTGAGCGTTCCCGCGCCGGTTTTGGTCAAATCACCCGCGCCGGAAATCACGCCGCCGAACGTGCCGCTTTGCGCCGTCAGGCCGTCGGCGTTGACGATGCTGCCCGCACCGGAGAGGGTGTTGACCGTCCGCGCCGCGCCGCCGGTTTGATACGTCGCGCCGCTCGCTACCGTCAGGTCGGTGTTGGCGGCGATGTTGCCACTCAGCCCTCCGTTGATTACCTTCGTGCTGCCCGTGTAGGTGTTGTTTCCTGAAAGAATCAGTGAGCCGCCGTCTATGACGAGGTTTCCATTGCCGGTGATGCTGCCTTGGTATTGGGTGCTGGCGGACTGATTGACGGTAAGCGTCGCGCCGCCGAGGATGATTTCGGTGTTTTGTTGTCCGCCCAATCTCGTCATGGTCAGGTCGAAGCCGTTGAGGTCAAGTTTTCCGTTGCCGCTTTCAAGGAGTAGATAATCGCCGGAGACGAGCGCCCCCGCCGCGCCCGCCTTCAGCGTACCTGCGGATATCTGCGTCCCGCCGCTGTAGTTATTCATGCCAGTGAGCGTCAGCGTTCCCGCACCGCCCTTGACAATGCTGCCCGCGCCGCCGATCACGCCCGCGAAGCTGACGTCGTTGCCGTCAGTGTGCATCACCAGCTGCGTACCGGAAGTATCCAGCGCGGCGACGCCCGCGTCGCCGCCGGAGGTGAAATTGATGCGCGCCATATTCTGCACGGACGCGACGGTGTTCCCGGCGGCGAGGTTCAGAATGTTTCCGCTGGTCACGTTGCCGGAGCCGCCGGTATTCTGCCCGCCGTAGATATTCTGATAGGCGCTGCCGGTGGTCTCAATGGTGATGGTGTTGCTGGTGGCGATACCGGTATCCGTTCTTCCGCCGACAATATCGCCGCTTACCGTGCCGGTATAGCCGCTGTCAATGAACACATTGTTGTATCTGGCGTCGCCGCCGTTGGAATAGCCGCCGTAAAGCGTGACGTTGCCGGAAAACGTCGTGCCGCCGTTGACGGTGAGCGTGTTGTTGGAAGCGTTGCCGGAGGAAGGCGCGTACCCGCCGTAGATATTGGCGGACGTTCCGGTGAACACGGGGCCGGTTGTGCCGTTGCCGAGCGTGAGGGTGTTGTTGCTGGCGTCGGCGTCGTCGACGGGCGGGGTTGACGTGCCGCTGTTGCCGTAGACGTCGCCGGTAAAGGGCGCTCCGCCATTTTGGGAACCGTCAAGCGTGGTGTCCATGGCCAGGGCGGCGGCGGGAGACAGCGCCAAAAGAAGCGAGAGCGCCAGCGGTTTGACACGTGCGCCAAGGAGGAATGAATGAGATGGAAAAATACGAGAAAATCCCGGCCCATAGACGAAATCAGGCTTGTTTGTAAAAGCTGCCCGGGCATTTTCTGAAAAATCAAGCGCGGATGTCATAGTCTGCATGGTTTCTCCCCTAGAAGTTTGTTCCGTAAGATGGAACACACAGACTTTATAAAGATATTGACAAATTAGGGCGGAGATTATTTAACGGCTCACTTGTTCCGCAGGATGAGAAACAGAGGTTTTACAAAGAAATTGCAGCAGACGTGACACTATTTCACGGCGGGCTTGGCGTTGTTGGGGCGGGGCTAGTATCTGCCCTGTCGTGTGAGGTTTTCAAAGGTTCCCGCGTTTGGGAAAGGGACTGTCGACACGGTGCTTTCATTCGTTAGAATGCGGGGCTTACCCGCCCTGCCCCGCTACGATGAATCCACGCTTACGCGAAGTCCCCTATAACTACACCTCGCTCTCCGACCGCGAAATTGTTATCCGCCTGCTTGGCGCGGACGCTTGGGCGGCGCTTGAAGAACTGCGTGACGAGCGCGTTACCGGGCGGTCGGCGCGGATGCTCTACGAGGCGCTGGGCGATATTTGGGTGGTGCGGCGCAACCCGTATCTGGAAGATGACCTGCTGGCAAGCCCCAAGCGGCGCGATGCTTTAATTGCCGCGCTCCATCACCGTGTGCACGAGGTTGAAAAGCGCCGCCAGGGCAACGAGCGCGTAACGTTGCTCATCAACCGCGCCCGTGAGGCCGTGGCCCATTTTGAGCGATGGTTTATTGATACTGCGCGCCAGCGCCGCGCTGTCCGCCACCGGCTCTCCCGCCACACCCGGCATGACAACATCTGTTTTGATGGCCATGCCCGCGTCGCACATGTCACGGATGCCACCGACTGGCGGGTGGAATATCCGTTTGCCGTCCTCACGCCGGATACCGAGGAAGAAATCGCGCCGCTCGTGCGCGACGCCATCAAACTGGGACTCACCCTCATCGCGCGCGGCGGCGGCACTGGCTATACCGGCGGCGCAGTGCCGCTGGATGCCCAGTCGGTGGTTATCAATACCGAAAAACTCACGGCCATTGGCCCGGTAGAAGAAATCTGCCTGCCTGACCTCGACGGCCAGCCTATGGCAGAGCCTTACGCCACCATCCGCACCGGAGCGGGCGTTATCACAGACCGCATTGCCGAGGCGGCCGTCCAAGCCGGACGGGTGTTTGCTGTCGACCCTACTTCTGCCTCCGCTTCCACTGCGGGCGGCAACATCGCCGTGAATGCCGGCGGCAAAAAAGCGGTTCTTTGGGGCACGGCGCTTGACAACCTCGCGTGGTGGAAAATGGTCACGCCCGACGGCCATTGGCTGGAGGTGGAACGCCTTGGGCACAACTTCGGCAAAATCCACGAGCAAGACACCGTCCGGTTTCGCCTCCGCCGTTTTGACGGGCGCACCGGCGCGGCGCTGGATGAATCCGTTCTTGCCCTTCCCGGCGCAAGCTGCCGGAAAGATGGCTTAGGGAAAGACGTTACCGATAAATTCCTCGGCGGCATTCCCGGGGTTCAAAAAGAAGGCACGGACGGCATTATTGTGGCCGCCCGCTGGGTGCTGCACAAAATGCCGCCCGTCACCCGCACGCTGTGCCTTGAATTTTTTGGCCAAGCCCGCGAAGCCGTCCCGGCCATTGTCGACATCACAAACCATTTCAAACCCGGCGGCAAAGGCCACCTTGCTGGCGTACAACTGGCCGGCCTTGAGCACATGGACGAGCGGTACGTTAAAGCGGTGGGCTACACCACCAAAGCCCGCCGCCACGGACGCCCCAAAATGGTTTTGGTGGGCGACATCGTCGGCTTTGACGAAGCCGCAGTAATGGCCGCCGCCTCTGAAGTGGTGCGCATGACAAACGCGCGCGGCGCGGAAGGTTTTATTGCCGTCTCGCCTGAACAGCGCAAACGTTTCTGGCTAGAACGCAGCCGCACCGCCGCCATTTCCCGCCATACCAACGCCTTCAAAATTAACGAGGATGTGGTGATACCGCTCCCGCGCATGGGCGACTATTGCGACGGCATCGAACGCATCAATATCGAACTCTCCATCCGCAACAAACTTGCCTTGTGCGGGGCATTAACCCATTTTCTTTCTGGCAGCTTGCCGCTTGACCAAGGCGACGCCAACCTCTCGTCAGAGGAACTCATCGGCGACAGGCGTGACGCCGCGCTGGCTTGGATTGAAACCGTGCGCCGCCGCTGGCAATGGCTGCTGGATAACCTTGACCTGCCATTGGGAGAGGCCGAAAAATCCTTTGCCGGCCTCGGCATCAGCGCCACCGAGCTTCTTAACCGCGCGCCCAGCCCAACCCTTTTTCACCGCCTGCAAGATATGTCCGTGCGCGTTTCTTGGAAAACGGAACTCCAGCCGCGCCTCTCCAAAATTTTTGACGGCACGGTGTTCCGCCCCGTTCTGGCAAAAATCGACGCCCTGCATACCCAAACCCTGCGTAGCCGGGTATTTGTGGCGCTCCACATGCATGCGGGCGACGGCAACGTCCACACCAACATCCCCGTTAATTCTGACGATTACGAAATGCTTCAGACCGCCTACCGGGCGGTTGACCGCATCATGGCGCTGGCCCGCTCGCTGGGCGGCGTTATTTCCGGCGAGCATGGTATTGGCATCACCAAGCTCGACTATCTCACTGAAGAAGAACTGGCGCCCTTCCGCGCATATAAAGCCCAAGTCGACCCTAACGGGCATTTCAACCGGGGCAAGCTCATGCCCGGAGGTAGCCTCGCAAACGCCTACACGCCCAGCTTCAATTTGATGGGGTATGAATCCCTCATCATGGAACAGAACGAAATCGGCAGCATCGCGCATGCCATCAAAAACTGCCTGCGCTGCGGGAAATGCAAACCCGTCTGTTCCACCCACGTCCCCCGCGCAAACCTTCTCTACAGCCCGCGCAACAAAATCCTCTCCACCTCGCTTTTGATTGAAGCCCTGCTGTACGAAGAGCAAACCCGGCGGGGCGTGTCGCTTGCGCACTGGAGCGAATTCGAGGATGTCTCCGACCATTGCAGCGTCTGTCACCGCTGCGAGAAACCCTGCCCCGTCGACATCGACTTCGGCAAAGTCACTATCAAAATGCGCAACCTGCTGCGCCGGCAGCGTTCCTTCAACGCCGGCAAATGGGCCGCGCTCGCCTTCCTCACCGCCAAAGACCCTTCGCTTATCAGGCTGCTGCGCATCGGCATGCGCTGGGCGTACAAGCTCCAGCGGCTTGCGCACAGCATTGGCCGCAAATCGCTTCTTTTGCGCCGCCAAATCAAAACCCCGCCAGCCACCGTCGGGCGTCCCGCGCTCAAAGCGCAGGTTATCCACCTCATCAACCGCCCCATGCCCGGCAACCTGCCCAAGCAAAGCAGCCGCGCCCTGCTCGGTTTGGATGACGCCGCCATCATCCCCGTTATCCGCGATTCAGCCAAAACCCACGGCGAGACGGAAACCGTTTTCTATTTTCCCGGGTGCGGCGCTGAACGCCTGTTCAGCCAAATCAGCCTCGCCACCCAAGCCATGCTCTACCACCTTGGCATACAAACTGTGCTGCCGCCGGGTTATCTCTGCTGCGGCTACCCGCAGGCCGCAGCGGGCAACGAGGACACCGGCCAGCGCATCACCACTGAAAACCGCGTACTTTTTCACCGCGTTGCCAACACGCTGAATTACCTCGACATCAAAACCGTGCTGGTTTCCTGCGGTACCTGCCTAGACCAGCTACTGGAATATGAATTCGACAAAATCTTTCCCGGTTGCCGCCTGCTAGACATCCACGAATACCTGCTTGAAAAAGGCATCCGCCCCAGCACCGCGCCCGCCGGTGCGCCAAGCTACCTTTTCCACGACCCCTGCCACACCCCGATGAAGCATGTTGCTGGCATCGAAGTGGCCCGCGCCCTGCTCAACGCGCCCGTCACGCCGTCAGACCGCTGCTGCGGCGAGTCCGGCACCTTCGCCGTCGCCCGCCCGGACATCGCCACCCAAGTACGGTTCCGCAAGCAAGAAGAACTCGAAAAAAATATCGCCGCGCAATCCCCCCCCTCCCCCCCGCGCATCCTCACCGCCTGCCCAAGCTGTTTGCAGGGGTTAGCGCGCTACGCCAACGTAGCGGGCGGCATGGATGCGGATTACCTCGTCGTTGAGCTGGCCCGGCATGTTTTAGGCAAAAACTGGATGCAGGACTACATAGAAAAAGCCAACAACGGCGGTATTGAGCGGGTGCTGTTGTAGTTGTAGGGGACGCCGCCCTCGGCGTCCCGCCCACGGCGTCCCGCCCACGTCGCCAACGGACAAATCGCCGGACGGCGGACGCCAAGAACGCCATCCCCGCACGGGGGTTACACAGGCCGATAACCGACCGGGGAATACGCAAGTTCTTGTAGGGAAAAGCAACTAGGAACCTTTGCAAAAACCCTAAATTCGAGCAACTAATTAGCGGCAGACATTCATGCCTATCGCTGTCAATGAGCCTGGAAGGGGTTTGCGCCCCTCCCAAGCTACTACGGTCGAAACCCTAGCCTGAAGAAGGCCGGGAGTCCAACTTTCGCGCCGCCCTAAACGGCAGGTTTCAAACCGGGGGCAGTTTTGCAATCAAAACCCAACCTGCCCCCGTAGCCACCAAGTGCGCCCCGGCTCGTTGACGCGGGTGGTTTGGTCGTAGCCTTGAATCATGCTGGCCTCGCCGCTTTTGCTGATGAATTCTGCATAGGTTTTGTTGAATAGGTTATCAACGCCTAACGTTATCTGCGCCGTTTTGTTCCAGCGGTAGCCGCCGTTGAGGGAAAACACGCCGAAACCGCTGCTTTTGCCCAAATCCTGCCCGACGATGTTGCCTTGGTTGCGGGCATAGTGTTTTTGGGGCGCGACGAGCCGCAGCAGCGCGCCGCCTGACCAGGCGCCTTGTTGCCAGTCAAGCGCGACGCGCCCTTCAAGCGGCGGAATCTGCCCTAATACCCCTCCGTCGCTATCGTTGATGCCCCGCACGGCCGCGACGCTTGCCGAGGCTTTCCAGTATTGGAGGAATTGCCGCGAAACGCCCGCTTCCCCGCCCCAAGTGGTGGCGTCGACGTTGCGGGCTACGGTGACGCGGTTTGCGCCCTTGGCGTATTGGCTTTCAATCAGGATGTAATCGTTAATCTTGCCGTAGAAAAGCGAGGCGAACCCTTGCCAGTCTCCCGAACGGAAGTTGGCGCCCACATCTAGCTGGGTTGTTTTTTCTGGCTTGATGGCGTTGAAGGCAGAAGTGCTGGCTACGCTTTCTTTGTTGATGATTTCCCAGAAATCGGGCGCACGTTCAGAGTGCCCTAGCCCCGCGTAGGCGGTGGCGCCATTGAATTCGCGCTCATAGCGGACGAAGCCGCCCGTGAGCGTTTCGCGCCGCTCCTCTTTGGCGGTGGCGCTCGTCAGGCGCTCGTCTTTTGCCCACCATCTGTCAAAACGCAGCCCGCCTATCAGCCTGTCCTGTTTGCTGGCTTGCCAAGTTAATTCGGAGAAAAGCGCCATGTTCCTGAAACGGGCATCTTTGGTCCGCGGTTTGTCATGGTAGGAATTTGCCGTGCCGCCGGGGCCTCCGCTGCGCGCCGTGTGCTCGTTGGTTTGTACGTCGCTGCCTAGCGTGAGCACGGTGTTTTCGGAAGGCAGCAAAGTTAAGGCGAAGCGCCCGCCCAAAGTTTCGCGGTCGGGATTATTTGCCATCGGCATCATCGCGCCTTTGCGCAGACTGTAGTTGTCCATGACATGGTCAATATAGTTGCGCCAGAGATGTGCCTCGGCCTTGTCTAGCCAGCCGTTAATCCGGCTCTTCTCAAACTTGGCGGCGTAGTTTTCGCGCCGGAAACGGCTCCCGTCCATGCCCCGGTCGGCATACGCTGCTTCTCCGTCGCTATTGACGGCAGAAAGCTCAATCCGGGTATTGTCATCCGGCGTCAAACCAATGATGCCCGTGCCGCTCCACCGCTCGTACCGCGAATGCACGGATTTGCCGTTGCCATCCCGGTAATCGTCAGAACGGGCATGGGTGTAGATGCCTTCCGCATAAATTGTTTCGTTCCCCCCTTTGAGGCCAATCATCCCGTCGACCCGCCCGAAACTGGCGGCCGTCAAAGCCGAATTCACGCGGAAGCCGGGTTTCTGAAAACGTTCGTGCTTGCGCTCAAACAGCACCGTGCCCGCCGATGCCGGGCCATAGATAACGCTTTGCGGCCCTTTGATGATGCGCACCCGGTCATAAGAATCTGGAAAGATATAAGCCGTGGGCGGGTCCATACGCCCGCCGCACCCGCCCAAAATTTGCTCGCCGTCGAGCAAGATATTGAGCCTTGACGCGGCCATGCCCCGAAATACCGGGTCGCCGCTCGTGCCGCCTTTGCGGATAAGGCTCATGCCGGGCACTGCCTTGAGAAGCGCCCCGCCGTCATTGGACGGCAACGGCTGCTGCGGCGATTTGGGATTGAATTGCACTTCTAGCGGCGCCTCCATCGTCGGCGCGGTAATCACAACAGGCGCAAGCGTTGGGGATTCCTCCGTTTCAGCAGGGGGCGAACCGTTGCGCGCAGCAGGGGTGGCGCGCAAATCATGGCCCTCGTGGGCATCGTGGGCGGGCGTGGCCTCCTGCGCCAGCGCCGGGCTGGCAGACAGGGCCATAGAGAGCATCAGCGCAAGTTTCAAAACTCGCGTTTGCGAATAATTTTTCATCCTGAAAATTCCTTTGCCATCGCCGCGTCAGGCACGGCGAAACAGATTGGGCATCACCGCCGTTTCCTCTCAAACGGAAACACAGCGGCAACATCCGACTCAACAAATCGGCTTACTCTGGCAAGGAAAAGGGCGGCGCGCGCCCCAGCACATGGTGAAAATCCGGCTCATCCAACCTAAGGTGCGAGCCGTCTGACGGCACAAAAAACGCCGCCGGTTCAGGAGGGGGAAAAGAAAGCGCCGTCAGCGGCACCAGCGCAAAAGACAACTCCGCCAGACGGCAGAACGGGCAATGCGTACTACCGGCGGATGGCGCTGGCGGTGTCCCAGTCTCCTCATCCTCCGCAAAATCGGCATTGCCGTGGCAAATATCCCCCGCCCCAAAAACGCCCCAATCCACCGCTTGCGGCAACGGCCGCGCCGCCTGGAGCATCCCGATATTGGCAGCCAGTAATTGCAAGCACACGGCCAGCAGCGCCGCCCAAGCAATGCGGCGCTGATGGCGGCGAAAAAAACCGCTCAAAGACAAAGAAATGGACAACGGGCGGGTACGCATAGCAGCGAACTTTACCAAAACCACGGTTTCCTGCCTAAAAACCAAAACAGCTTTGCTTAGAAGAATTCCATCCTTCCCAATGCGGGAGAACGCAGCGTTTCACCCGCAACGCTGTTTTTAGCGGGTTTTGGCATAGCGGGTTATCCCGACAGTGCCCGCATCCAATGCCGCTACGGCATCCTCCCGCAATTCCTGGCTCAAAAAAGGCGG
Organism: Azoarcus sp.; assembly: GCA_031257305.1. Taxonomy (GTDB): domain Bacteria; phylum Pseudomonadota; class Gammaproteobacteria; order Burkholderiales; family Rhodocyclaceae; genus WRNU01. The sequence goes on along the minus strand of JAIRPB010000161.1, from coordinate 1,734 downwards.
CAAATTGCGCGGCTGGCGGGGATGCGGGGCAAAACTTTGGCGCTCTGCCTCAAATTTTGCACGGTTGGCGCTAAAGTAACGATGCGCCTTAAAAACCTGCGGCAGATGCCGGATGAGATGCCACAAACTCCAGCGATGCTGCCATAGGCTTTTCATGAAACGCCTCTGGTAAGCCTTGCCATTGTAAAAACGCTGGATATGCCAGTTATAAAGCGCGTCCATTTCCTCACGCGACTCGAACCCTGCGGGTTTGAACACAAAATTCATACAGTTCATTAGCCGCCAGTCCTCGTTAAAATCGCCTTCCCGGTTTGAAATGCACTCATCCCAAAGCGGCGCACCGTAAAGGGGGCAAAATTTGGTCATATTCATATCATCAAGGTCAAGGCTCAAAATAAAATCACTGGTTTTTCTTAAAGTATCCGGTGTTTCACCCGGCAGCCCAAAAATAAACAGCCCTTTGGCACGCAAACCGGCAGCGTGAATTTGCGCTACCGTTTCACGCACGGCCGCTAATGAAACCCCCGCTTTATGGCGCGCCATCATGTCCGCATCCGCCGATTCAATACCCATCGAAACCATTAGCGCCCCGGCACGTTTGAGAAGCGCCAGCAATTCAGCATCTGTGTGGCCAGTACGGATAGCACAGTTAAAATTCATCCCAAGCGGTTTTTCAATGAGCAATTCGCACAAAGCCTGTGTGCGTTTTTTGTTTGCGGTAAAAAGGTCATCATAAATATTGATGTGATGAACACCGAAGCGGTCACGCAAATAACGGAAATGCTCATAGACATATTGCGGGGAATTAAATTTATAAAGCCGCTCGAAAACCGTGCGGTCACAAAACGAACAGGTAAAAGGGCAGCCCCGTGAAGTAATCATCGTCGCGCCCCACCGTTTTTCATATGAGAACAACGGCAAATGATAGCCCTGCGGAAAACCCGCGAGTTTTTCATAAGCCGGAAAAGGCAATTCATCCAGATTAAGAATACGGGAGCGGCGCGGATTAATCACAGCGCGGCCGTTTTCGTCCCTAAAAATAAGATTAGGAATATCGCGCGGCAAAAGGCCATTAGCAATATCAAGCATCGCCCCTTCACCCTCGCCAATACAAAGAAAGTCGATTTCCGGGAAATGGGCGAGAATAGGCGCACCAATAGAGGTGACATGCACATTGCCAAAAACAATCCGCACCTGCGGCCGCTGTTGCCGGATGGCCGCGGCCATTTCCACCGCCTCCATAAACGCAGAAGTCGTTGCAGAAAACCCAACGATTTCAGGGTCCGTCGCCAGCACGGCTTGCACGTTAGCCTCAATGCCACGCGGCGCATACGGGCCAAGGCAATCATGGACATGCGCCGTATGCCCATGTTTTTCAAGCCAAGCGGCCAGTTGCAAAATGCCGATAGGCGGCATACGGTTCGCCAGCACGGTGAAATCGGACTGTCCGGGCACAAAATTAAACCCGGCAGGTTGGACAAAAGTAACGCGCATAAAAGGAAATCTGAATCTGAAAAAAGGCCCCGTCATTGTAATAGACAAAGAGACTCAAAACTTTTCAGCAGAAATGGTAAGATGCGCCCCGGCATTTTTCCGGCCTCCCCAAGCGGGTGTAGTTCAATGGTAGAACGGCAGCTTCCCAAGCTGCATACGAGGGTTCGATTCCCTTCACCCGCTCCAAGCCTCTTTTCCGTGGCGTTCCAAAAAATTCCGCAGCGTTCTACAAGCCTTTGG
>JAIRPB010000160.1 GCA_031257305.1 Azoarcus sp. | reverse complement strand
AAACTGCTCGAAAAGCAGAAAGAAGGCAAAAAACGTATGAAACAAGTCGGTAATGTGGAAATCCCACAAGAAGCGTTTCTTGCCGTATTAAGAACCGACGAAGGAAAGTAAATGGAACGCTCCTCTTTTCAAGATATTCTAAATTTGAGCGGCGTTGATTTTGCGCTCATTCTATTTGTGCTCACGCTCATCACCGGCGCACTATGGCTGCTCAATCGCTATTACGCCGCGCCGCGCCGGGAACCCGATGCGTCCTCGCCTTGGTGGGTGGAATGGGTCGCCGCCTTTTTCCCGGTAGTGCTAATTGTTTTTGTTTTGCGTTCCTTTTTAATTGAGCCTTATAAAATACCTTCCGGCTCAATGGTTTCAACCCTCATGGTTGGCGATTACATCCTCGTCAATAAATTCACTTACGGTATTCGCCTACCGGTTATCAATACCAAAATTATTAGCATCAATTCACCGGAACGCGGCGATGTGATGGTTTTCCGTTATCCCGTCGACCCCACGCAAAATTACATTAAACGGGTTATCGGCCTACCGGGCGATACCGTTGAGTATTCCAAGAAAAGGCTCACCATAAATGGCGAAATAATGGAAATGGCAGATATGGGGCCTCTCGTCTACCAGTCCGAAAAACAGCCCGGACAGCCAGAGCCGCCGCCCCAGATTTTGTCGAAATTCACCGAAAGGCTTAGCGGGGTAGACCACGATGTATTAAACGACCCCGATGCGCCGTTTTATGTCAGCAATGCCGAAAGATTGAATTTCCCATACCGGAAAAACTGTGACTATTCCGAAACCGGTTTCCGCTGCAAAGTCCCGGAAGGGCATTATTTTGTTATGGGCGACAACCGCGACAATAGCGCCGATAGCCGGATATGGGGATTTGTCCCAGAAGCCAACATCGTCGGGCGGGCTTTCTTCATCTGGCTCAATCTTAGCGATTTAACCCGAATTGGCCGCTTTCAGTGACACACGCAAAGATTCAGGGCAAATTCCCGGTACTCCGCCCCGCCAAATTTCATCCCCAATAAGCCCAATGACACGGTTCCGGGAAAAATGCAACTACTCCCGTTTCGGTTTGGTTGTACTGTCCTTGTTCCAATAAACATCGACGGGGAGAAAGGACGATGAAATCCCGACAACGCGGTATCACTCTGCTCGGCATGATTTTTATAGCGATTTTGCTTGGAATCGATTTGCTGATTGCTTTCAAGGCGTTCGGCCCCTACCGGGAATATTTCTCGCTCAAACGCATCGTTCAGGTCGTGGCAGAAGAGAGCGGCGGCGACATCTCCGAAGGGGAAGTACGCGATAAATTCTCGCGCCGCGCCAACATCGACAGCGTCGACCATGTGATTAAGCCCAATGAACTCGTCCTCCGCAAAACAGGCGGGCGTTACGCCATCGAGGCTGCATACACGCGCAAAGTACCGCTTGTCAGCAATATCAGCCTATCATTCGACTTCAAGATTTCTAGCCAGAAATAGCCGTAAATGACTGAACACATCGACACCCTACAACGTACGCTCGGCCATGTTTTCACTGACCGGGCGTTGCTCACACAGGCCCTCACCCACAGCAGTTTTGGGCAACCCAACAACGAACGGTTTGAATTCCTTGGCGACAGCATACTCAATTGTGCTATCTCCATGACGCTGTTCCGGTATTTCCCAGACTTGCAAGAAGGCGACCTCTCACGGATACGCGCCTCCTTGGTCTGCCAAAGCGCGCTGGTCCGCGTCGCGTCAAACCTTAGCTTAGGTCCTTGCCTACGCCTAGGCGAAGGCGAACTGAACTCCGGCGGCCCCCGCCGCCCCTCCATTCTGGCGGATGCCACAGAAGCCCTCATCGCCGCAGTCTGCCTTGACGCCGGCTTTAGCGCGGCAAGCGAACTCATCGAGCGCCTATTCAAACCCCTGTTAGACAACATCGACCCCGCCGCGCCAGACAAAGACCCTAAAACCACCCTTCAAGAATGGCTCCAAGGGCATAAAATCGCCCTGCCCTCCTACAGCATGGTCCGTATACAGGGCGAAGCGCACGCGCAAGAATTTGAAGTCGCGTGCGAGATTCCCAAACTTTCCTTACGCACACTCGGGCGGGGCGCATCCCGCCGGGCGGCAGAACAAAACGCGGCAGAACTCGCCCTAGCAAAACTAAAAAATCAATGAACGCGGCCCCCAATATTGAACCCCACCGCGCCGGGTACGTTGCCATCGTGGGGCGTCCCAATGTGGGCAAATCCACGCTTCTCAACCGGCTTGTCGGGCAAAAAATCAGCATCACCTCCAGCAAGGCCCAAACCACCCGCCACCGCGTCACCGGCATCCTCACCGCCAGCCACAGCCAGTTTGTATTCGTCGATACCCCCGGCTTCCAGACAGAACGCACCAATGCGCTTAACCGGGCGATGAACCGCGCCGTTTCCCAAGCCCTAGCCGGGGTCGACCTCGTATTTTTTCTGGTCGAAGCCAACCGCTTCACCGACACGGACCGCGCCGCCCTCGATGCCATCCCGCCAGACGCCCGCGTGGTGCTCGTCATCAACAAAATTGACCGGCTCGTCGACAAAAGCCGCCTGCTTCCCTTCATCGCCCAGCTCCGCGAACTCCGCGAATTTGCCGAAATCGTCCCCGTCTCGGCAGAACATGGCCGCCACTGCGACGAACTCATTGCCGCCGCCGCGCCGCTCCTGCCCGAAGCCCCGCCTATCTATGGCGAGGATGAAATTACCGACCGGGGCGAACGTTTTTTTGCGGCCGAATTTCTGCGTGAAAAACTCTTCCGGCTTCTCGGCGACGAATTGCCTTACGGACTCACCGTCGAAATCGAAAAATTTGAACTCGAAGGGCAATTACGCCGAATCCATGCCGCCATCATCGTCGACAAACCCGCGCACAAAGGCATTGTTATCGGCAAAGGCGGCGAACGGCTCAAACGCGCCGCCACCCAAGCGCGGATTGAGCTTGAAAAACTGTTCAACGGCAAAGTCTTTCTCGAAACATGGGTCAAAGTCCGCAGCGGCTGGGCTGACAACGAACGCGCCCTCAAGAGCTTGGGATACGAGTGAACAGAAGGCCGCGTATCGCGCAGCAACCCGCAAGGGTCCTCCACACCCTGCCTTGGCGCGAAACCAGCCTGATTGCAGAAGTTTTCACACGAAACCACGGCCGTCTGGCCCTCGTTGCCAAAGGCGCCCGCCGTCCCATGTCGGAAATGCGCGGAGTGCTCATGGCCTTCCAGCCGCTCCTCATCGGCTGGTCGGGCGCGGGCGAAGTCAAAACCCTCACGCACGGCGAATGGCGCGGCGCACACCCTCCCCTCACAGGCCGCGCGCTGCTTTGCGGTTACTACCTCAACGAACTGCTTCTGAAACTAACCGCCCGCGAGGACCCGCATCCCGCGCTCTTTGATGCTTTTGAAGCCACGCTTGCCGCGCTAAGGCAAGAAGAAAACCTGCCCCCCCTGCTCCGCCGTTTTGAACTCACGCTCCTGCGCGAACTCGG
>JAIRPB010000154.1 GCA_031257305.1 Azoarcus sp. | reverse complement strand
TACCTCCGTTACGGCTTGCAATAAACAGCGCCAAAAGCAAACAAAGGGACGAACCGGAACCGCCAATAAATATAAAAATATCCAGAAAATCTTTAGTCACAATATTTGGCAGAGGCAGTCCGGCCGCCAGCGCCTCGGCATTGGCTTCGCTGGCTGAAGCGAACAAATTTTTGGTTAAGGGGTCAAGCACATTCAAGCCATGAATACCAAAAAACCAAAAAATATGAACCAGCAAAACAAAAGAAATGCTCATATTCAGCGGTTGCTGAATCCACTCAAAATGGAAAGGAAAAAGAATCGCTTCATGCACCGCCTGATGCACTGAAACGCCAAACAGCCACCGAAAAACAAAGTAGAACGCGCCGAATAAACATACCGTGATGATGCTCGGTATCAGCGAAGCAAAAACTTGCTGGATGGACGCCTCCGTACCTTCCGAATAAATCAGCATCGTCAATAGCCGGAGGCGCGCCAGTTTCAGAAAAACACGGCTTGCGATAATAGACACCAAGATACTGGAGAATAGTCCCTGCGTGCCCATGTGCTGAATAATGCCGCCCTCACCGTCCGAGGGCAAAATAATCATGATTGAAGCCAGTGCCGTTAGCGCCGTGATAAGGGGGCTAACGGGAGTAGCGACATGCTTGTGGTTGTCCAAAACGGCCAAGTGGTAACTGGTGCCCACCAGCATCGGTATGGAAATGATGCCGAAAGTCCCTTGCCAGACTAGCTCGCCAAACCGCTTCCACCCTTCGCCGAACACCTGCTTCATAAACTCATCGTATCCAGGCAGAGGAAGATTATTGAGAAGGACAGCGATTGCGCCCGTCGTAACCAAAGGTAGGCAGAACAAAAAACCGTTTCGGATTGCCTGCATCGACGGGGAGTAAGCCCAATTCAGCATAAACAACGCACGTGCCCGGTCATGCCACCGAGATAAAACGGCTCTGAAAGAACCCTGCCCCGGCGCAACCAACGTCTGCGGTGATGCTCCATTCATAAAACAAGTGCCCCGCCGGATGGATATATCGCTTGAACTAAATAAACTAGGGCAAGTCTCTCGGAAACAACCATTTAATGTCGTAAAAAACTACTCATTCCACGCCATATCGCGTGAAAATCGGGAGACAGTGTGAAAACAAACGGAATAAATACACTTAGATGTCGTTGCAAAATAATGCTAACAAAATAATTTCAGCGCACAAAAATCTGAATCTAGTTGTGTAGAAACGCGCTATGGCGTATCCCTACCCCATCTGCCCCAGCCAAGCCCCTACCACTTGCTCGCATTCCTCGATGCCGCTTTTCGTCAGACTCGAAAACAGCTGTGCGGTGTAGAGCATCCCCGCCCCGCCGGAACCATATGTTTTCAGCGCCGCCCGCACTTGGTTCAGCGCCGCCGCGCCTGCGCCGCGAGAGAGTTTGTCGCTTTTAGTCAGCAACACATGGATAGGCCGCCCTGACGGGACGAACCAGCCAATCATCTGCCGGTCCAGCGTGGTCATCGGATGCCGCGCATCCATCATCAGCACCAATCCCACAAGGCAGGCGCGGTTTTTGAGATAAGTTTCGATTAACCCCTGCCACTTCATGCGAATTTTTTCTGGCACGGCGGCGTAACCGTAACCGGGCAAATCAACGAGACGCGCGCCGCATTGAAGCCTAAAGAAGTTAAGCAACTGGGTGCGCCCCGGCGTTTTGGAAACATGCGCAAGCCGCGTATGGTCTGCCAATGTGTTGATTGCACTGGATTTCCCAGAGTTGGAACGCCCCGCAAAAGCAATTTCCGCCCCATCGTCGGGCGGCAGGGTGGCGGTGTGGGCAACGGAAGTCTCGAAACGGGCTTGGCGAAAGAGGGACATGGCAACCTACCAGAGCGAAAAAAGGATGATTACAGATGAAGTCGTGGAAAAAGAATTCGTGTTATAGAATAACGCGCTTGGAGACATTCCATTTTCCGTGCTTCCAGAGGACATCATGTTAAAGCGTACTTTGATGCTGTCGTTGCTACTGGCTTCCGGCCTTCTACAGGCACAAGAACAGGCTCCCGCCGCCAACCCGGCCCCGGCGGCAGAACCCGCCCCCGCCGCTAACCCAACTCCCGCCACCGAGAATATCGCCAAGCCCATCATTGACTCTATTTGTATGACCTGTCATGGCGCTGACGGAAATAACCGGATCCAAAAAGCGGACGGCACTTTTAGCAAAACTGACGGCGGGGCAGATTCACCCAAGCTCGCGGGGCAGCATCCCGAATATCTTTTCAAGCAGATGCGTGAATTCAAAGATGCCACGCGCCAGAACGCCGTGATGAACGGGATGATTACGATGCTCGCTGACAACGCCACCATGACAGCCGCCGCCGAATATTATTCTGGACAAACGCTCGTCCCTGCCGACTCCGCAAATACCAAAGACACAGAAGCCTTCCTAGCGGGCAAAAAAATCTGGCAGAGGGGCGTACTCTCCAAAGGCTTGCCGGCCTGTGCGGCCTGTCATGGCGTCTCTGGAAAAGGAATATCGGCTCAATATCCCGCTCTGGCCGGCCAATACCCTGATTATCTCGAAGCCCAACTCAAGGCTTTCCGCGACAACACGCGCACGAACGACCCCTCAAAAATGATGCGTGACATCGCGCTCAAAATGACCGACCAAGAAATTAAGCTCGTCTCCGATTTCGCGGCCGGCCTGCGTTAATTTTTGTCACTGCGTTGTAAAACCACCGAAGGGGGCGGCTTCGCCCCTTTCTTGTGTGTGGGACACAGCCAACCCCGCCCGCGATACCGCAATGCCGCCCTCTTCTCCGTCTGCTAAATTTCTGGACGAACTCATCGAACTGCTAAGTTCGATGCGCTTTGCCATTAGCTTGCTCACTTTGCTGGCCATCGCGTCCGTCGTGGGCATGGTGATACCGCAAAACGAACCGCCAAACGTCTATCTCAACCGCTTTGGCCAGTTATGGGACCCGGTTTTTTCCGCACTAGGGCTGTATTCGGTTTATAGCACCGCGTGGTTCATTGCCATTCTGGCGTTTCTTGTGTTGTCGACCACGCTCTGCATCATCCGCCAGTTCTCGCCGCTGTTACGCGAGATTCGCAGTTTCCGGGAACACGCACGTGAAGCGTCGTTGCGCGGGTTTGCCCTTAGCGCAAGCCTTGCGCCAACCCTGCCCCCCGAAGCCCGCTGCCAAGCCGTCACGTCGTACCTCTCCAGAGAAGGCTTCCGTCTGCGTGTTAACCAGCGCGAAGGCAGCACCTTGGTGGCCGCTAAAAAAGGCCATTGGGGGCATATCGGCTACTTCCTCGCCCACGGGGCGATTGTCCTAATCTGCCTCGGCGGGCTGCTTGACGGCAATTTGCTGCTTTCTATGCAAATTCACCTCGCAGGCAAAGTGCCCACATCCGGCAACCAGCTCATCAGCCAAATCCCGCCCTCCGCTTGGCTTGATACCCGCACTAAAGGGGGATTCCGGGGGAACGTTTCCATCCCCCAAGGCCAAAGCAGGGATTTCGCCGTCATTGCCTCTGGCGACGGCATCTTGCTTCAGCGGTTGCCGTTTCACATCGAACTCAAACATTTCAACGTTGAATACTACGCAAACGGTATGCCAAAACGTTACACCAGCGATGTGCTCATTACCGATAAAGAAACCGGGGAAAAATTCGAGCCTACCATTGAGGTCAACAAACCGTTTAAGCACCGGGGCATCGCCCTTTACCAATCTGCCTTTGATGACGCCGGCTCGGTGCTGCACATGACCATGCACCATTTTTGGGTAGGCGACCATCCCGACTCCCAGCCCATTAACGCTGAAGTCGGCGGAAGCATCCCTCTGGGGCCGTTCTCGCTGGAATTCACGGATTTCAAACCCGTTAATGTTGAGAGCATGGGCGGGCAATCCAAAGAGGACCGCTCCCGCAACCTCTTAGGCAGCGCCGCCGCTACCACGGAATTTGCAAAAGACATGAACAGCCTAGGGCCGTCTTTTTCTTACCGTCTGCGCAACTCCGCGGGCCAGACGCAAGAATTCATCAACTATATGCAGCCTATCCTGTTTGCCGGCCGCAAATATCTTTTCAGCGGTACGCGGTCAGACCCGCAAACGCCTTTTTCCTTCGCACGGATCCCGCTTGATGAGGACGACAGCGCCAGCACTTGGTTTGCTATCCGAAGGATTTTTTTCGACCCCAAACGTCACGGCGCATTGGTCAAAAGCTACCTCTCCAGCAATAAACCCAACAATGAAGAGTCCGCCGCCGCCCGAGAAGGCCGGAAGCTATTCGCTGAAAATACCCTCGCCGCGTTCACTCAAGACGGTTGGCTAGGCGTAACCCACCTCATCAATACCATCATCCCGGAAAAAAAAGATAACCCTTCCCCCGAAGAGGCAGACAGCCGCGAACAGATGCTAGAGGACACCATCATCCTGTCCGAAACCGTTTTGTCTGCCTTAACGCAAGAGGCTTGGAAAATAGCGCGGGAAGCCGCCGGAAAAAGCACCTCCGCAATGCCCAATGAAATGCAGGAGTTGTACATCCGCGATGCCCTAGCCGCGCTCAACCAAACCTATTTCCTGCCGTTCTACCTTCAGCTTGATAGCTTCGAGCACCGCCAAGCCACCGTCCTGCAAGCCGCCCGTTCCCCCGGAAAACCGCTGGTTTATCTCGGCTCGCTCTTTCTGGCGCTCGGCGTATTCGCCATGCTTTACATCCGGGAACGGCGTCTGTTTGTATTGCTCAAAGAAAACGAGGCGCTGGTCGCCGTATCCTCCGACCGCAAGAGTATCGACCTCGATGAAACGTTCGCCCGCCATCGGGACGGCTTGGCCGCAGCCCTCGGCGCACGTCCCACATAAAAACCACGGAGTCCCTCATGGAACAGGCAACCCCCTCCCCCACATTCCTCTCCATGCCCACTCACACAAACTGCCTAGCGAAACGGAACATCGGCGACTGGCTTTTTGCGCTGGCGGTTATCGCCGGCACCGGCTTTGCTTACCACCGCCTCGTTCATGTGATGGACGGGACGGACATCGCCATCCTCATCCTTCATGCGCTCTTGCTCATCGCCGTGGGCTGGCTCTGGCGTCCCTTCCGCCTGTTTTCCGTCACCGTTGCCGCGCTGGCGCTCTTTAGCATCTGGCTCTATCAGGGCGACCTCACACGCTCTATCGATAAAGAAACCCTAAACGGAGTTGTGAAAGGCGTTTTCTTTCTCAAATACCTGCTTTCCAGCCAGAGCGCCATTTCATGGATGAGCGCCTTTATCTTCATGGCTACCGGCGCTTACTGGATAGGGCTTGCGGCGCGTTCCAGTTTTGCGGAACGCACCGGCAGCGCCTTAACTTGGTGGTCCGCCGTGATGGGGACGGTCGGGCTGTGCGTGCGCTGGCATGAATCCTGGCTTCTTAGCCCAGAAACCGCCCATATCCCCATTAGCAGCCTCTACGAAGTCATGGTGTTCTTTTGCCTAGTCACCGCCCTGCTCTACCTCTTTTACGAAAACCGCTACAACACCCGCAAGCTCGGCGCGTTCATCCTGCCCATTATTTCCATCGCGGCGGTCTACATGCTCTGGCTGGCCTTCAACACCACGGCCTACCAAATACAGCCCCTCACAGCGCCGCTCCGGTCTTACTGGATGAAAATCCACGTCCCGGCCAATTTCATCGGTTACGGCGGCTTTACCATCGCCGCGATGGTCGGCGTTGCCTACTTGCTGGTTTTTGGCGCGGAAACGCCCTCGCCTCAAGAAAACCGCCCCCCTCTCGGGCTAAGGGCATCACTTGCCGGCCACCTTCCCGAACCGCGCGTGCTCGAAGACATCATGTACAAAGCCATCGCCATTGGTTTTGCCTTTTTCACCGTCGCCACCATTCTCGGCGCACTGTGGGCGGCAGAAGCATGGGGCGGTTACTGGTCATGGGACCCCAAAGAAGTGGCCGCGCTCATCGTCTGGCTAAACTACGCAGTGTGGCTACACATGCGGCTCACCCGCAACCTACGCGGCACCACGCTGGCGTGGTGGGCTTTTGTTGGGCTGTTCGTTTCGGTGTTTGCTTTTATCGGCGTCAATACGTTCCTCGGCGGGCTGCATTCTTACGGCAACGTATCGGGGTCATAACCACATGAACCAAGACGCGCTCAAAAAAGCCGCCGCGCAGGCCGCGCTGGAAGAAATCCGGGCGCTTGCCCCCAACGCCATCATTGGCGTGGGGACCGGCTCCACCGTCAATTACTTTATCGACGCCCTAGCGCACAGCGCACTGCCCCTCCGGGGCGCGGTCTCCAGTTCCGAAGCCTCCTCCCGGCGGCTGGCCGCGCACGGCATCGCCCTCATCAGTCTTGATGACATCGAAACGTTGCCCGCCTACATCGACGGCGCTGACGAAATCGACCCCGGTTTCAACATGATTAAAGGCGGCGGCGGCGCGCTCACCCGCGAAAAAATTGTCGCCGCCGTGGCGCAACGTTTCATCTGCATTGGTGACGCCAGCAAAAAAGTATCCGTCCTCGGACGGTTTCCCCTGCCCGTTGAAGTCATCCCAATGGCCCGTGCGCAAGTCGCGCGCGAAATTGCCCGCCTCACTGGCGGCATTCCCCGCTGGCGAGAGGGCTTCGTCACCGACAACGGAAACCACATTCTCGACATCCACGGCCTCGCCATCCCCAACCCGGCGGCGCTTGAAACTGAACTCAACCAGATTACCGGCGTTGTCACCAACGGCCTTTTTGCCCGTCGCGGGGCCGACGTGCTTCTCCTCGCCGCGCCATCAGGCGTTGAGCGCAGCGAGCGGGGCTAAACGTCACTTCTCCTTTTTCTCTTTTTTCTTTTTGGCGCCAAGGCTTTCATACAGCGCAACAAATTCTTGGGTGAGTTTATGGCGCGGGTCAAGGTGAATCATCGGCGTGGCGCGCTCGTGCGATTCTTTGATTCTGACTGAAGCCGATAAATAAGGCTGCAACACAGGCAAACCTTCCTCAATCAATTCCTGTACCACTTTTTGCGGCAAGTTAGCGCGGGGCTGATACTGGTTAACGATGATGCCTTCCACTTTTAAGTTGTGATTGTGGTCAGTGCGGATTTCCTCCGCATTGGCAAGCAACGAATAAAGCGCGTTGCGCGAGAACTCATCGCAATCAAATGGAATCAAGCACGCATCGGCGGCAATCAGTGCCGAACGTGTAAAGAAACCCAGCGCGGGCGGCGTGTCGATAAACACATGGTCAAAATTCCCGGCAATCTCATCCAGCGCCTCGCGCAGTTTGTAGATTTTGTAACGGGATTCCAGCTTGCTTTGCAATTCTTCCAAACGCGGATGCGAAGGCATCACCGACAAACGCGGATAAGGCGTAGGCACAGCAAAATCAATTGTCTTAATGGGGTCGAGCTTAAAAGTGAGGCTTTGCTCAAAAAATTCCGCAAGCGTAACTTCAGGCGGCGAGGCATTGCCGCCCAACAGATATTGGGTGGAATTGCCCTGCGGGTCCAAATCCACCACCAGCGCCCGTTTGCCCTGCTGCGCGCTGATAGCCGCTAAGTTGCAAGTAATAGTGGATTTACCCACCCCGCCTTTCTGATTAAACACCACGCGCCGCATGACTTCCCTCTCCCAGAATTGTTTTTGATGCCAGACGGCATTGTGCACATTTATGGCAAAAAAATGAACCGGGCTTCGCGTCACAACGCCCCTTCGCCGAATGCTTATCTTCACGGGGACGCTGACGGCTGTAGATTGCTTCGCTACGCTCGCCCCAACAAAAAAATCCAACGCCCGCAGACGGCGTGTGTTGGCATTATGCGGGATGCAAAAACTTGCCTCCTAAAAATTTCATGTAGGGGCGGGTTTCAAACCCGCCCTAATAAGAAAAACATCTGAAATTATCATCGTTATAGCCGTCATTAGTATTTCCAAGGTGCGCAGGTAATATCCCCTTCTTCGCAATTTGCCATATCTTTGAACTCTTGCGTTCTGGCGCGTGTTCTTTTTGTAAGACATATTGAATACGCCATTGGTTCGGCGCTACCGCCAGTACCATTCGATAATTCAAATTTGCAGGATAAATCACGAAATTTAACCCAAGTACGCTGTACTTCCGTTAAAGCCTTCTTATGGTTGTTGTCCAAAGCAGCACGAAAGCGGGTATAAATTTGGTTAAGCTCTTCATCTGCCAAACGATATTCAGCAGTAGCACATTGATTTAGTTCAAGCTGAGTTGTCGCCTCTTTGTAGCAATCAGCCGCCCACAAAGCAGTGCTCATTACTGAACAAATGAAAATAGGAATAAATGTTTTGGCGTTTATGGTTGCTCCTAAAGATTATCTGTTGTGTTCAGCTTACTCTTCCGGCTCGAATGCGGATATTGGATCCGTAATGTCAATCTCCTGTAGAAAAGAGAGACGTGCTAGTAATGCAGATTTGATGCACTCGATATTGCTTCCGCATTCATTTCTTTTAATAATCCAACGCTTTTGCGTTGAACGTAACCCAGTAATATATTTTTTGTTATAGGCAACCATTTCTGTATTTTTAGCCACACCAGTTTGAGCATACCTAGCGCAAATTTTATATTGCGCATCAACACTTTTATCATACCCTGACAATTCATCAGATTCACAAATTGCCTTTTCTGTTAAGTTCAACTTTCCGGAGCAGGAAAAAGAAGGGTTTATTGATTTACGGTCTGGAAGCCTATCCAGCATGATAATAGTATTATCATACCATCTTAAAGCCATTTGCTTGCCAATTAAGGTAAACCAGACTCCTTTAGAATCAGACTGTTCAACCAAAAAAGCGCCTTTGCCAAAATACTCATTGTTGTTTTGGCATTTGAACCGGAAAACATCAATGATTTTGTCTTTTGGGAGAGAAATATCAAATTGCCTAA
>JAIRPB010000122.1 GCA_031257305.1 Azoarcus sp. | reverse complement strand
GTTTCTTCGCTCTGGCAGTGTGGGCAGACCCTGCTCATTTCCTGATTCTCCGGCTGTTTTTCCAAGATATTTCTTATTTTAGCCCAAAGAAATAAATAACACAATGCTATATGAACACTTTCTCTGGGAGAGGGGTTGGGGGTGAGGGAACGGGGCAGGGGAAGGGCCGATGCCCGTCCCGGCGCCGCTCCCTCACCCGGCACTTCGTGCCACCCTCTCCCAGAGGGAGAGGGTGTCGGGCTTCCAATTTAGGAGAACTCCCCAAAAATGACGGGACGCCGAAACGGCATCGTTCTGTTCCATCCGATATAAGCGTTGCGCCGTGCCGGCTATCTAAAAAACAATAGATTGACATCCCCGCAGCAGGTGCTCTAGCATCTGCCCCTGCTTCAGGTGCCTTGCCGGAATTCTTCCGGCGGGGTTAATCGGGAAGTCGGTGCGCCACGGTTCCACTTACGGCAAAGCCGACGCTGCCCCCGCAACGGTATGCGAGTCAATTTTGGCCATCACGCCACTGTGCTTCACGGCATGGGAAGGCGGCTAAAAAGTTTTATCGCTCGCAAGCCCGGAGACCGGCCTGATGCGTGTTTCTCGAACCGAGTGCTGCGGAGGGCGGTACGGTGGTCGATGCCATCTGCCGTCAAAGCAGCCTGACTCCGCCCGCTGAACTTGTCATCCAATGCCTCATGACTTTCCGGCTTTGCCGGATATGACTGGAGGTAATGGAAAAATGCGTAAAACAATTGAATTTTCAATGCTGTTGTCTGGCTTGTTGTTTGCCGGCACGGCGGTGGCTGGCCCTTTTGCGCCTGCGGCCGGGCAGCCCGGCTCAACCGCGATTCATATGGATGACCCTAGCATCGTGAGTTGGGCTACGGGTTATCAGGACTACCGCCCCGGTCCCGGCGTGGCGGCGGCATGGCAGACGCCTGAAAAGGCGCTTGGCAAGGCGGTGGGCGATTCGTATGACATCGTGACGCTGGGTGACAAAGGAACGATTACGCTGACGTTCGATGGCTATCTCTACAATGGCGACGGTTATGACTTTGCCATTTTTGAGAACAGTTTCAGCGATACCTTCCTAGAGCTGGCTTTTGTTGAAGTGTCGTCCAACGGGACGGATTTTTTCCGCTTCGATTCTTATTCCTTTACGCCTTCTTTGGTAGGCGGTTTTGGTTCTGTTGACCCCACCAATATCGACGGCCTTGCGGGTAAATACCGGCAAGGATGGGGAACCCCGTTTGATTTGGAATTGCTGGCCGGGTTCGATGGGCTTGACATCAACCATGTGCAGTACGTGCGCTTGGTCGACATCAAAGGCGACGGCAGCGAGTTTGATAATTGGCCTGCTGAATACGGCGGCCCTCATCCCATTTACGACCCTTTCCCGACTTCGGGCAGTCCGGGGTTCGATTTGGACGCAGTGGGCGTGATGCACTTATCCCCGGTTCCCGAGCCTGAAACCTATGCCATGTTGCTGGCAGGCTTGGGTTTGATAGGTTTTGTGTCACGCCGCCGCCAGAATGCGTAAGGAGAGCGCCATGACTCGCAGATTAAATATGCTAGCGGCCGCTTTGGCGTCGTCTGTTTTGCTGCCGTTGCAGGTTAGCGCCAGCGTGATTGACTTTGAGGATTTCCCGCTTGCCCCGGATAGCCATTATTTTCCGGCGGCCTCCGGGAGCATCAGCTTTGACGGCGTGAGCTTTAACCACGACTACGATTCGATGTACGGCAGTTGGGGCGGCTGGACGATTTCTAACGAAAGCGACACCGCTACGGCGGGCTATCTGAACCAATTCAGCGTCTACACGCCATCTAGCGCCGGGCCGAACAATTTCGCGCTGGCTTATGCCTCGGTGGGCGGATGGGGGACCGTGCCGGTCATCGAATTTGCCACGCCTTCGTTTGTGGAAGGCGCGTATCTCGCTAACACCACCTATGCGGCGCTTTCTATGTTGCAGGGCGATAGCTTTGCCAAACAGTTTGGCGGCGCGAGCGGCAACGACCCTGATTATTTTGTGCTGAACATCACGGGCTACGATGCTGTAGGCATGGAAACGGGGACGGTAGATTTCTATCTGGCCGATTACCGTTTTGCGGATAACGCACAGGATGTCCTCGTCAGTGACTGGACGTATGTCAACCTCTCCAGCTTAGGCGCGGTGAGCAGTTTGGCGTTTAGCATGGATTCTTCCGACAGCGGCGCGTGGGGCATCAATACCCCGGCCTATTTCGCGCTGGACCGGCTCTCGGCAAGCCCCGTCCCTTGGCCTGCCGCGCCTTGGATGTATGGCGCGGGGCTAATGCTGATTGGATTAGTCCGCCGCCGTGTAACCGCATAGCGACGCCGTTGAAAAACCTGCATTAGGCGTTCTTTTATCCTCGTCCAGCGTTCCCTCACCCCCAACCCCTCTCCCAGAGGGAGAGGGGGAAGCCGTTCCCTTACCCCTAGCCTTTCTCCTAGAGAGAGAGGAAGAAAACCTTTCCTACCGTAAGTAGGGAAGCAACGGTTTTGAACCCCTCTCCCTCTGGGAGAGGGGCAGGGGTGAGGGAGCGCGTTGCGCCGGGAGAAGGCCGTTGATGCAGGTTTTGCAAGGTTTCATAGCGAAATCTGTACCTATTGGTGAAATTCCATGCTGAATTCCAAAATCTGGCTGTGGGCGATGCCTCTTGCGCTCACAACCCTTCCCGCGCACGGTGACGACACCGTGCTAAATCCCATTGTCGTCACCGCAAAGGAAATTGGCGATTCAATGGGGACCACGCCGCACACGGTGAGCGTTATCACCCGCAAAGACATCGAAGCCAGCACCGCGCAGACGCTAGGCGAACTGCTCACTAGCCTGCCGAATGTGCATCTGCATAGTCTTTTCGAGGGCGACCGTAGGGCTTCTATCGACATTCGCGGCATGGGCGATACCGCATTGAGCAATGTGGTGATTTTGGTGGACGGTGTGCGCCTCAATGAAATTGACATGTCAGGTTCCGACCTCACCACCGTGCCGTTAGCGCAGATTGAGCGCATCGAAATTTTGCGCGGCGGCGGCGCGGTGAGGCACGGCGACGGCGCGGTAGGCGGCGTTATCGACATCCGCACCCGAGGGGGGCGGGGCGGCAACCCGCACGGTGACGTTGCGTTCAAAATGGGCAGCGACAAACTGCGCGAACTCCAAGCCCAAGCTGGCGCGGGCGTGGGGGCGCTGCGGATAGGCGCGACTTACCGGCGTTTTCAGTCCAACGGCTACCGCGACAACGGCAAAACCGATGCCCGTGACGGCACGCTTGATTTACGGGTCACGCTGGGACCGGTCGAGGCTTGGTTGCGCGGCGCAAGCCACTTCGACCATTCGGGCCTGCCCGGCCCGGTATCAAGGGAAGCATTCAAAGCGGGCGACCGCGAGCGGCGTAGCACGAACGCGCCAAAAGACTTTAGCGAAACAGACGATGACCGTCTCTCTGCGGGCACGGCGCTTGACCTCGGCGCGGGCGGCATTGTTGAGTTGCGGGCCGGCCTGCGTACCCGCCGGAATCCTTACGGCTTGGGTTACGACCCCAGCCAATCCGCCTCCGCGCAAAAAAATAAAGAAAGCAAAATCGAAACCGACCATGTGGAATATTCCCTGCTGTACACCCTCCATTTCAATCTCGGACGCGAAAAGCAAACGCTGCGCGCTGGCTATGACGCGCTTGATGGCGACTATCTGCGTGCGGAAAACGGCCACGGCCGCAACGTGGTTGTTGACCAGTCCAAACGGCTTGAAGGGCGCGTCCATAGCAAAGCGGGCTATCTTGAGCTTACCTCTGGGCTAGGGGCCGGTTTGACCCTGCAAGGCGGCTACCGCCAAGGGCGTTTTCAAACCAACCCGCGCCAGAGTGAGTACAAAAAAGAATGTGACTATCAGCCCACATGGGTGAATCCCCCCGGCATCTGGCTGCCCGTCCCGGTTAACTGCCGGGACGAATGGAAAGCCGTGGCAAGCCATCGCAACACATGGACAGATAGGGCATCCACGCTGGGGCTGTCTTGGCATGGCCTCCCCTCGCTCACGGTATTTGCCAGCGCCTCCAGCCATTTCCGCAATCCCAATATCGATGAACTGATGCTGGCTTCCGACACCTTGCGTCCACAGCGCGGACTCACCCTAGAGCACGGCCTTCGTTATCACCCCAACGCCCGCCTGCAACTCGGAGCCACCCTGTTCTGGATGCGGACGAAAGATGAAATCTATTACGGCGAAGAGCCTTCCACCCACCAAACCGTCAACCGCAATTACGACGACATAACGCGCCGTTTTGGGATTGAACTGGAAATGCGCTGGCAAGCGCACGACCGCGTTGCCCTGCGCGGCGGGTTTGGCTACGTCAAACCCATTTTTGTAGGCAGCGGCGCAGACATTCCCCATGTCCCGCGCCGCACCGCCAGCGCGTCCATCGATATTGCCTTGCCCGGGCAGGTCAACTGGACACTGGCTGGCCGCTATGTGGGCAGCCGTTACGACGGCAACGACATCGACAACACCCAATACCCGCGCCTGCCGTCCTACACCTTGCTAGATACCGCGCTGCGGGTGAAATTTGGTAAAGCCCAAGTCGTGCTGGGTATCAGCAATCTCACCAACAAGGTTTACTCCGCGCTAGGTTACAGCGGGTCGTTTTACCCCATGCCGGGAAGAACTTTTTACGGAGCGGTGAGCGGGACGTTTTGAGGGCGGGCGGCTGAAACGACTCTGGCGCTATGGCGCATTGGAACCGGGATTGCATGAGTGGGATGCCGGCTGAAAATCATCAGGCGGGATAACCCGCTTTTTCCCGTGGTGGTCCAGCGCCACGTAAGTGAGCCGCGCTTCCGTGACCTTGAGCGCCACCGCGTTTTCGGGGTTGCGTTCAACGTACACTTCCACATCAACGGTGACGGAAGTCCGCCCTACCGAGGTGACTTCTGAATAGAAACTGACTAAGTCGCCCACGTACACGGGCTGTTTGAATACGAAGGAATTCACCGCGACCGTGGCAACCCGTGAGCGGGTGCGACGGCGGGCGGCTACCGAGCCGGCAATGTCGACCATCGACATAATCCATCCGCCAAACACGTCGCCCGCCGGGTTGGTATCGGC
>JAIRPB010000003.1 GCA_031257305.1 Azoarcus sp. | reverse complement strand
AAGTAAAGGCGTACCATGCGGGGTGTTCGATTTCGATGGAAGCCGGGAAAGAAAGTGCTGCTTTTTGTGATGTGGTACTTATGAGTATCCCGGTATCCAGTAGGAACATCTAAGGTACGTCAGACAAACAGGGAGAAGGCATCATGTCCGAACGATCGTCCTGTTCCTTTTTCAAAAACATCCTTCAGGCTTTACCTACCAAACTTATTGTCCCGCTGTTTTTACTAGGCGGCGTAGCAATAGGGCTTGGTATCTATAGCATGTACGCAGGGCGGGTGTTTTCATATCTTGGTAACGACTCCGCTGCCTGTGTTAATTGCCACATCATGTCGGTTCCCTATCAGGCGTGGAGCCGGAGTTCCCACGGCAACTGGACTACCTGTAAAGACTGCCACATTCCGCAAGGCAACCGCCTTGCGGGGATGATATTTGAGGCGCAGGACGGGCTGTACCACGCTACTCAGTTCGCCATGCGGAAAGAGCCAGAGGCTGTCCGCCCGCGTGACGTGAGCAAAAAAGTTATCCAAGAAAACTGTGTTCGCTGCCATACGCAGCTCACTACCGAATTCGTGAAAGCGGGCAAGGCGCAGACCGCTGACATCCTGCATGGCAATCAAAAAGCCTGTTGGGACTGTCACAGAAACGTACCGCACACGATGATTAGCGGATTGGCGTCCGCGCCCAACGCCATCGTGCCTTTCCCGTCCCCGTCGGTTGCGCCCGACTGGCTCAAGAATATGGTGTCGGGGAAGAAATAACCCGGCATCAGGCAATAGCACCCTTCGGCTCAACGTGAGGTTTTGTCATCATGAGTAAACTCGCAGA
The DNA here is from genome assembly GCA_031257305.1 of Azoarcus sp. Classification (GTDB taxonomy): domain Bacteria; phylum Pseudomonadota; class Gammaproteobacteria; order Burkholderiales; family Rhodocyclaceae; genus WRNU01. The sequence goes on along the minus strand of JAIRPB010000003.1, from coordinate 10,817 downwards.
AACCATTAAGCGGAATCCCGCCATCGGATGGCTTTTTCTTCTTGTTGTCGTGGCAGTTGTTTTTGTTCTCGGACTGCTTGCCGCTGCCATTACGGAACGGCGCGCAGAGACGGCCACCCTCTTCAACAACAAGAAGGTGGAGATAACCGAGCGCTTCGACTCGCATAACGATAAGTGGGGTGAAAACTACCCCCGTGAATACAACACCTGGATGCAGACCCAAAAAATGGATTTCAAGAGTAAATATCTTGGAAACGCGCCAGAGGACGTGTTGGAGAGCCGTCCGAACATGGTCGTGCTGTGGGCTGGTTATGCGTTCTCGCGTGACTATTCCGCGCCACGCGGTCACTGGTACACGCTTATCGACATGCGCAGATCCTTGCGCACGGGCGCTCCCGGCGCTCCCGGCGCGACAAATGATAAGGACCTACAGCCCGGTACTTGCTGGACCTGTAAAAGCCCGGACGTGCCGCGTGTGATGTCTGAGAAAGGCAAGGGGACGAGCGATGCGCAAATGAGGGCCGGCGCGGCGGAATACTACAAAGACAAGTGGAGCGCGTTTGGTGCTGAAATCGTGAACCCCTTGGGCTGTGCGGACTGCCACAATCCCGCGACGATGGACCTAGCCATCAACCGGCCGGCGCTGAAAGAAGTGTTTGAGCGGCGGGGCGAAGGGAAGGTTAAATTTGCGGCGGAGGGGCCCAACCCGCTGTCGTTTGAGAACGCAGAGGCCGGGTGGAACGTTGACAACGCCAGCCCGCAAGATAAGCGTTCTTTGGTTTGCGCCCAGTGCCACGTTGAATACTTCTTCAAAGGCGACGGTAAATACCTGACTTTCCCGTGGGATAAAGGCTTTACCGTGGAGGACATGGAAAAGTATTACGACACGCTTTTGGACACCGAAGGCAAGCCTTACAAAGACTGGGTTCATGCGTTGAGCAAAACGCCCATGCTCAAGGCACAGCATCCTGACTATGAACTCTGGCTGTTAGGTACGCACGGCAAACGCGGGGTTTCATGCGCCGATTGCCATATGCCTTACAAGTCTGAAGGCGGCATCAAGTACACAAACCACCAAATCATGAGTCCGCTCCAGAACATCGCCGGTACTTGCCAGACTTGCCACCGCGACAGCGAAGAGAAGCTCAAGAGCTACGTGTATGACAACCAAGACAAGGTCAATGAGATTCGTGACCGCGTCGAGCCTGAACTCGCCAAGGCGCACATCATGGTGAAGGCGCTTTTGGATGCCAATGCCGCGACAGACGATGAACTGAAGAACATCCGGCAGTTGATTCGTGAAGCGGGCTGGCGTTGGGACTACGGCGTGGCCTCCCACGGCGCGTCCTTCCATGCGCCGGTGGAAACCGCCCGTATCTTGGCGCGTGCCCTCGATAAAAGCCTGCTTGCGCAGCTTGAACTGCAAAAGCTGTGCGATGCCAAGGGCGTAAAAGTGGCGTTCCCGCCCCTGACCAAGAAGGGTGAAAACCCCAATTGGAACAAGGCTACCGCGCAAGCATACATCGGGCTGAAGATGGACGTTCTTAGGGCTGACAAAGAGAAGTTCATCGCCGAAATCCTGCCGGCTTGGCTCAAGAAAGCCCAAGACGAAGGCAAGCTGACCGATAAGAACGTGATTGCGGACAACGCTAAACCCGAAAACAACAAGCTCACCGAGAAGGGTGATAAGTAACGGGAAGAGCCGCCGCAGGTAGTCCGTGCGGCGGCATTTTTCCCTCCCCGACGAATACCCGCCGAAAGGCGGGTATTCTTTGTCTACTCGCTTTTGACGGCTTCTGGTTCAGCCCCGCCCCCCGCGCCATGATAAAAAACGCCCCATTGGGAACCTCGGAAAGCATTCTGTTTGTCGTAGGCATCGTTCTAGGCGGTTTCCTGCTGCAATGGGTTGTGGGCTATTTCGACTTCGGGCTTCTGCATACGCCGGGAAATTTCATCGCCCTTGGCATTTTAGCGGCGCTGATTGGTGCGGGTGTTTATTTTCAGGACTCCCCGTTTGTACGCTGGTTTGCGGGCATCCCGATGGCGATTGCGCTCATTGCCGCCCTCCTCGTTTTCGGTCTCTTTATGGATTTAACCCCGCAGGTTTCCCGTCTCGCGCCGAACACCAACGATGCTGTTTCCCGGCTCGGGTTTAGGATGGTTACGTCCTCATGGCCGTTTGTGCTGCTTTACGGCACAACGCTCATTGCCCTAGGGATTACCTCTTTTAAGCGGCTCGTCCGTTTTTCCCGGCGGGACATCGCTTTTCTCTGCAACCACTTGGGGCTATGGGTTCTGATGGTTTCAGCCGGGTTGGGCGCGGCGGATATGTTTCGCGTGGTCATGAATGTGGAAAGGGGCCAAACCGAACGGACTGTTTACAGCGCGGACGGAAAATCGCTGCAATTGCCTATCTCCGTGACGCTCAAAGATTTTGTGATGGAGGAATACCCCCCTAGTCTGACGATTCTCGACCATCAGCGGGGCGTTTCCCAATCCAAAGAGGCGGCTGAATACTTTCAGATTGATACCCAGCGCACAGCGGGACGGCTTGGCGACTGGCTCATCACGGTTGAAGAATACGTGCACGATGCCGTGCGCATTGGAGACAGTTACCGCGCTTATCCGATGCCTGTTGCCACGCCCGCCGCGAAAGTGGCCGCACGTCACCTCCGTACTCACGAAACCCGCACGGGCTGGGTTTGTAGCGGCGGCTCAATGCCTGATTTCATTTCCGTGCTGGTGTTGGATGAACGCCATACGCTGGTTATGACCGTACCGGAACCCAAGCGTTACGCCTCAAGCGTCACTATTCTTGCGGAAGGCGGCGAGCCGATAGACGCCATTCTTGAAGTCAATCAACCCGTCAAAGTGGGTGACTGGAGGGTCTACCAATATGGCTACGATACGGCGGCCGGCAAGCAATCGCGTTACAGCGCGATAGAGCTTGTTTTTGACCCTTGGCTTCTGCCCGCCCAAATCGGCATGGGCATCATGGCCGCCGGAGCCATCCTGTTGGTCTGGAACGGCGCGGGCAAGCGGAGGGAAAGCAAATGAGCTGGGGCGAATTTCCTTTTTTTGCCATTCCCGCTGCCTTGTGCTGGCTGCTAGCGGGTATCGGCGCATGCCGTCACCAAACCGGCCCGCGTGCGTGTGTGTATATCGCGCATAGCGCGATGGTTGTCGGCCTAGTTTTATTTGCCGTATTCATCGCCCTGTTCTGGCAAACCCTTTCGCGCCCGCCGCTACGCACGATGGGCGAAACCCGGCTCTGGTACGCCTTTTTTATGGCGGGTGTGGGTTACTTTGTTTGGTGCCGCTGGCGATACGCATGGATGCTGCTTTTGTCGGCGCTTGTGGCGTCGGTGTTCATTGCCATTAACCTGCTGAAGCCCGAAATCCACTCCATCGCATTAAGGCCCGCCCTGCAAAGTTTCTTTTTTATCCCGCATGTCATCATCTATATCATCGCCTACGCCCTGTTCGGCGCAACTACGCTGGCCGCTTGCGTACTGCTTGTCCGGCGCAAACAAGGGCAAGATAGCGATGAATTGCTGGCCTTCATCGATAACATTGTTCATGTGGGTTTTGGGTTTCTCGCGCTTGGGCTATTGCTGGGCGCGGTCTGGGCCAAAGAAGCGTGGGGGCATTATTGGTCATGGGACCCCAAAGAGGCGCTGGCTTTCGTTACCGGAGCGGCTTGGCTTGTCTACATTCATCTTCGGCATCGCGGCCTTAAAAGCAATGCTGTTATCTGGGCGCTACCTATCTCGTTTATCCTGCTGTTGCTAGGCTGGTTTGGCACGGCGCTTTTTCCCGGCAGCAGCCTGCATCTCTATTCCTAACCAAAAAGTGACGCTATGAGCAACCTTGCCCGCATTGGCATCCTCACCATTTCCGACCGCGCCAGCCGGGGCGAATATCCAGATAAAGGCGGTCCTACTATCCTCGAATGGCTTTCGCGGGCGCTAAGCAGCCCTTGGGAAGCCGTTGCCCGCGTTATTCCTGACGACGGGGCGCTGATTGAAGCCACGCTACGTGAGCTTTGTGATACCGAAGGCTGCTGCCTCGTCGTGACCACCGGCGGAACAGGCCCCGCGCCCCGCGACATCACGCCGGAAGCCACGGAAAAAGTCTGCGCCAAAATGCTTCCCGGGTTTGGGGAACGGATGCGCTCCGTCTCGCTAGGCTCCGTCCCCACCGCCATTCTCTCCCGCCAGACCGCCGGCATCCGGGGGCAGAGCCTCATCATCAACCTCCCCGGCAAACCCGCCGCCATTGCCGAATGCCTCCAAGCCGTTTTCCCCGCCGTACCGTACTGCATCGACCTTATCGGCGGCGCCTATCTTGAAACCCGCGCTGATTTTTGCGCGGCGTTTAGGCCGGGGCGGTAAGCTGATAAATTTGCTCATCCGTTTGTTTTGGTTGTTGGGTTAGCCTTTTTTGCTAGTTATCATGCAAGATGCCAAGTTACAGTAGCCCGTACATGGTGTGGTTGCACTAGTCCAAGCCATAAATGACAGGAGCGTTATTATGAATGCCATCCCCAAACGCCTTGGAAAAGAGCCTTTAGTTGAAGCAATTTGGCAGATTCAATTTGAGCCGGAAGCCAATCAGCCCATTGGGGATATTCTTCATGGTGTGTTGTATACCGCGCTAAAGGTGGTTTACCCCACTCTCCGGCTTTTGCGTCTACCCGCTGCCGATATTCCTGCGCCTGTGGCCCAATTAGACCCTAACTTGCGTTTAGTGCCCAAATTTAGGATGGAATCTGATAACAGCCCTTTTCTTTTTCAAACGGGGGATCATATTGTCACGGTTAATTGCCGCAAACCGTATAAAGGATGGGACGCTTTCAAAGAAAAAATTTTTGTGCTCATTGACCTAGTGAAAGAGAGCGGGATTGTCCCGCAACCACAACGTCATTCTTTACGCTATATTGATTTAATAACATTGGATTTAGCGCCCAGTCTGGATACTTTGCAACTTTCGCTCACAGTAGGAGGAGAACACATTACAAAATTGCCGTTGCAAATGAGGTTGGAATTACCAGACGAGAATTTTAAGCATGTTGTGCAGATTGTTACACCTGCTAAGGTTGGATATCAGATATCTGACCAAGCAGAAGGAACAATTCTGGATATCGAAACCGTCGATACCACTCCTTTCAAAGGCTGGGATGGCTTAAAAGAACAGGTAGATTTCCTGCACGACCGTTCCAAGGCGCTATTCTTTCAGCGGCTCTTAACGCCAGAGGCAATTAAGCGGATGGAGCCGGAGGACTGAAATGTTGAGTTACAACTACTGCAACTTTGTAGCCGCAACGTTTTTAGTTGCGACGCCAATTCCATCCAAAGCGGCTGTACCGGTTCAATTACGTACTCCGGTTTATCGCCAGACCAATGCAAGTATCGACATTCTGCTGTGGACGACACAGTGCGAGTCCATTCGTCCAGATTCCTATCAGCCACATACCGCTTTCGGCGCAAAGCTGATGGCGCTACGCCGTGCTTATATTGAAAAAGGCGGCAAACTTCTTGATGAAAAAGAGCTGGAAAGGGAGCTTCGTATACGGCGCGGAGGGATAGATGGCTAAACGTACCTACCTAGACAGTGGCGTATTGCTTGCTGCCTTCAAGGGAGGTGAGGGTGTGTTTCAGTGTGCCATGCAGATACTGGATGATCCTGATCGAATATTATTAGTAAGCGATGCTGTATGGCTTGAAATCATGCCCAAACCACTTTACGAAAAACAGCATGAAGAAACAGAATTTTATGAAACGGTGTTTGAGAAAGCCGAACGGCTTTCTTGGGAGATTTCCACGCTAGACCGTGCCGCCGAAGTTGCAAAAGAGTACGGCATAGCCGCAATGGACGCTATTCACATTGCTTATGCGCTTGATGCCTATGCCGCTGAATTGGTAACAACAGAAAAACCGGGTAAACCTATGTTTCGCATAAAAGATGTTAAGGTGTGCTCCATTCGCGACAAATTAACCTAACACGCTGATAAATCGCCGCTCTCCGCAGAAAGCGCATTATTGGTCCCAGACTGCAACATCCCCCGCCGGCTCTCCGGTGTTTCCAGCGTGATGCGGCCTAAGGTTCCCGCACGGTAGTCGTTGAGCAGGATATTGGCTGCTTTTTCCAAATCTAATCCACCGCCTTTGCGCATACAGCCGCGCCGTTGGGCGATGAGTTCGAGCAGACTTTCCCCGTCTAGGCCGGCCGCGCTGAATTTGTAACGGGTTTCAACAAGCGCCGGGTAGCGGGCCAGCAGGATGATGCCAAGGTTGATGGCGACTTCTTCATCCGCCACGGCGTTACGCCCAATGGCGTGGCTGGCGGCCAGCATGAAACCGTCTGTGTCATGCTCAATTTTGGGCCACATCAGCCCCGGCGTATCTGTGAGCGTCATACCGGGGCCTAGGTCAAGCGTTTGCTGGCTTTTTGTGACCGCTGGCTCGTCGCCTACTTGGGCGACGCGGCGTTTAAGGAGCGCGTTCATCAGCGTGGATTTCCCGACATTCGGGATGCCCGCCAGAATCATCCGTAACGGTTTTTCCGCGCCGCTGCGGTGTGGCGCAAGTTGTTGGGCGAGCGCCGGGATGCGGCCGATGTCCGCCGGGTTTTTCGCCGAAACCGCTACGGCCAGAACGTTAGGCTGGGCGCTGTAATACGCTATCCATGCGCGGGTGGCGTCTGAATCGGCCAAATCCGCCTTGTTGAGTAGCTTAAGGCAGGGGCGGTTCCGAAAATGGCGCAGTTCCTCAATCATCGGGTTGCTGCTTGCCCCCGGCAAGCGCGCGTCCGTAACCTCAATAACAACATCCGTGACGGCCAGCGCCTTGGCAAACGCCCGTCGCGCAGCATTCATGTGGCCGGGAAACCACTGTACGGCAGGCATTATTTTGATGTCTTTGAAAATCAGGCCGTCGCGGCGACGGCAACCGCCAAGACGGGATGGTAGTTGCGCTGATACTCTTCGCAACGTTCGAGATAGTCTTTCATGCTCCGGGGCATCGTAACCCGCGCCCGGCTCAAGTACGTGATGAGGGCGCGCCCTTGCTTGATCAGGCGGATGCCGTCCGCCGCGTGGCGCATCAGCGTTACATCTGGCTGTGCGGGCAGGCGCGGGGCATAAGCGCCTAGCTGTTCCGAGGCCACGACGAAACCGGACCAGACATCAAAAATATCGGTATCCGTCCGCAGGGTTTCACATTTGTTTTTGGCTTCATCGGTAAAGCGGCGCAGGAGCGAAGGCACGTCGGCAAAAACCGGGTCGTGGGCAAACATATGCACCATCGCCTCCGAAATACGGTCGATGTCGCGCAGCGTCTGGGAGATTTTGATGTAGCGGCTCTCGTAGAATTGTTCGACAGGTATCGAAAACGCCCGGAAAGGTTCGCCCCATAACTCGTCGATGCCCTCCTCTCCGCTGCGGTGCAGCACCATCCTGCCTAGCGAGAGAGCTTCCTGCAAACAATCGCCGCATTCGTGCATCAGGGCATTGTCTTGGTCAATTTCAATGCCTTTTTCCTGCAATTCCACGAGATTGGTAAAAATATCCGTGGCGCGGTTGAACAGTGCGCCGGCCAGCATGGCGCCTTTAACGCGCTTTCGGGCGGGTTCTTCTTCCCGCTCGTAAGCCTGCCGGGCTTCTTCAAGGCGTTTGCCGGGAATGTTGATGCCGTGCTCAACGTGGTTGAACAACCGCCGCGTCAGGGATTGGATGAGGGTTTTTTTGGCGCGCAGGGTGTCAGCGGGCGGATCGTAAGCCTTAATCCAGTAACCGTCGTAATACACACGTTTAATACCGTCGACAACGCGCAAAGTGCCGTTAGGGATGACAGCCATTTTTTATGTCCAGCAATGTTTCGGGTCTTGTAAAAACAGCGACACACGAACGGGCGAAGGATACGCCTGTCTTTTCCGCAGGAAAAGTGCGGTTCATACGAAATACCCCCCGGCTGACGAGGGTATATATCACGGTAGTCATTGCATTTTTTGTGCGTTGCAGTATTTACGCGGGTTTCTTTCAACAAAACCGCTTGCAGGCCAGTCGATAACCACGTTGTGCCTTTGAGACATTCCCGGCCGTTAAGGGCAGGTCTTTTTGGAGCGTCCCGGCAATTCTGAAAAGTTCGTCCTCGTTTCCCCCGGCCAGTTCCAGTTCAAGCTCATGGATGGGGGCTGTTTCTTCGCCGGCCTCAATATGGCCTGTGTCAATCATGACAAGAACGGCCGCGCCGGGGCCAATCTGGATGCGCCGGGTTTCCCGGTGGAAGCAGGTGACAAATACTGGAACGAGTCCGTCTTTGACGCCGTCAAGCAACGCGGCGGTTGCCGGGTCGGAAACGCCGGAAAAATCAAACGCGCCCGTCCAAGGCGTTTCCCATTCCAAACGGCGGCTTAAACCGCCGCTTGACGTGCCGGCGCTTTTAACCGTCTGCACCGCCCCGGCGGGCTGTTGCCGCAATCGGAGGCCCACCCCGTGCGACCTCAGCATCTGGTCGGGCGTATCGAAATACGTGCTTTTCAGCACTCCCGGCGTCCCTTCCTGCGGCGCACCGGCAATTAACGGATGCGCCATGATGGCGGGCAATGCCTCAGCAGGAAAAATGAGCTTTAGCTCAATCTCAAGCGCCATGTTATTCGGTAGCGGGCGCAGGCGGGGCGGGAGGTGGCTCCGCGTGGCGAGTCGGGAGGAAGAAATCCAGCGGGTAACTGAAGAAACGCCGCGACACGAGGGCAAAAAGCATCCCCCCTTGGGCAAAAGTGATGCCGCGTGAGCGCATCGCCACGAATAGCGCCAAGGTAAAACTGACGAGTAAATTCACCATACCAATTAGCAGTACCCCGGCCACCGTGACGCCCAGTACAGAAACAGAGAGGGTGAAATCGTAAGCGGCGGTGGCGTAGCCCACATAGGCGGCGGAAAAAGCAATGTGGCGGATGTCCAGCGGCAGGCCAAACAACACGCCCAATGCGGTAGCCCCGCCTAGCAGGAAACCAAAGAAGAAATTACCGGCCAGCGCCCCGAGGTTGTTTTCTACATAAGCTGTAAAACGCTGTGCGTTAGCCTCGCCAAACAGCCGCCGGGGCCAGCGCAATTGCGCCAGACGTTCCGGGATGCGGTTGTAAGCCGTGAGGTTGTCGTAATAAGCGGCAATCAGGCCCGACAGAAACAGGCAGACTCCTGCCACCGCCGCGAAAAAGGGCGCACCGCTCAAAGGGTGGGCATCCCCAAGCAGTTGGTCAGCCTTACCGACGCCGATAAAAGAATTGCCGACAACATGCTGATAAACAAGCGAAAAAAGAATAGCCATCGGCACAGAGAGGGCAAGGTTGCCCACCACGGCGGCAAACTGGCTGCGTAGCGTGCGCACAACCACCGTGGCGAGGTTATCCAAATCCCGCGTTTTGCCGCGCATCTCCCCGATAGACGCCGCAATCGCGTTAGCCGTCATGGCAGGCTGTTTGGTGGCCACTGTGCCGCCTAAAAAGTGGATGAGCGCAAAACCAATGCCGTAATTCAGGCAAAAGCATAACGCTTCGGTCAGCGGCGCGAGATGCAACCCAGAAAGCACAATTTTGAACGCCGACATAAAGGCAATAATGAAGCCGCCCAGCGCCGCCGAACCCAACATCCCGAAATACTCACCCCGTGTGGTGGTGATGTATTTTTCGCCCTTTTTGCTGGCGCTCTCTGTCATCCGCAATGAGAGCAAGTGGACATTGGTGCTCCAGTAATCGGAAAGCCGGTTTTTGCGGCATTCCGCATGCACCATCTGCTTAAACAGCGCCACGGCTTGGGGCAACAACGCAGTGACAGAGCGCGTTTGGTGCAGTTCGCGCAGCAACATAAGGAGTTCGTGAATACGGTCAAGATGCTGGCGCAAGCGTTCCAGCGTAAACGTGAGCGTTAGGCTTGTCCCTTGACGGCTGGCGCGGCGGCGGACCCGTTGCAGCACTTCTCCGCATTGGTCCAGCATCACGTCCAGATGCGCCTCATCCTGTAACGGGGTTTCCGGTTTCACCCACCAAGTGCGGTACGCCTCCAGCCAAGCCACCACTTCTACATTTTGTGCCAGAAACGGGGACTCCACTTCTTCAAGCTGCGGGTCAACACGCACCAGTTCCGGGTCCAGCCCGATAGCCGAGACATGGAAAGAAAGAATACGCAACGCCTCAAGCATTTCCGAAAGCGCAAGGGGCAAGGGGCCTTCGTTATTTTGGGCTGGCACGTTTTCAGGAGCCGCATCTTCCTCGCCCTCAAGCAGGACACGGAAGAAATTGAGCCATACCTCGTTGGGAAGCGCCTCCACCCAGATTTCGTCATCTTTGTGATGAAAAATCACCGTCAGCAAGTCTTTCAGATAAATGGGCGAGACAACGTCCGGCAACAGGCGGTGAGAAATACGGCGGGCTATCTCGGAAAAAAACCCGGTAGAAGGAAGCAACCCCGAAGAAACATAAAGCGAAATCTGTTTGTGGTCGACAAAGAGTTTCAGCAGCGCGGTACGCAACGCATGACGGCTCCGGGGCGTTTCAGCCAGCATCTGCGTGATTTCGCCCAAAACAAGAGCCGCCTCATCAGTATGGAGCACACGGGAAGGGCGCACCGCGTTGATGAGCGCAACCCAAAGGGAGATATGGTCTGCTGCAACATCGGCATCCGCAATGCGGGCAAGCAACGCCTCCAAGCGTTTTTTCCGGGCAAGGTTGGGGGGAATCCTGCGAAAAAGGTTTAGAGGGTTCCAATTAAATGCCATAAATCCGCCCTCGGTCTCTCGTTAGTTATTGGGGATAAAAAC
>JAIRPB010000226.1 GCA_031257305.1 Azoarcus sp. | reverse complement strand
TAAGAACGGAGAAAACGAAATGAAAGCAGTCACCGATTTGGGCGCAATTTTCAAAGCGGCGTCATTTGCTGCCGAGAAGCATCGTGACCAAAGGAGAAAAGATGCGGAGTCCTCGCCTTACATCAATCACCCCATCGCGCTGGTCAATGTGCTCGTCAATGAAGGTAACGTGACCGACCCAGATGTTCTTTGCGCGGCGCTGCTGCATGACACGATTGAGGATACCGAGGCGACTGCCGACGAATTACGCGGGATATTTGGCGATACCGTGACGGGCATCGTGCTGGAAGTGACTGATGACAAGTCATTGCCTAAAGCGGAGCGGAAACGTTTGCAGATTGAGCATGCCCCTCATGCGTCACCGCAGGCCAAGCTGGTCAAGCTGGCAGATAAAATCTGCAATCTGCGCGACCTTCTCGCGTCGCCGCCAGCAGATTGGCCCATTGCGCGCAAGCAGGAATATTTTGACTGGTCGGCAAAAGTGGTCACGGGGGTGCGTGACGTACATCCGGGGTTAGCATTGGCGTTTGACCAACTGCTGGCCCAAAGACCGGAGTGAGAAAAAGTTCCCGGCAGAAATCGCCCCTATACCAAAACGGCGGGCTATCCTAAATCTAAATGGGATAGCCCGCCGTTCGGAAAGAAGAAGAAATGAGGGACGCCCTGAACAACTTAATACCCGTCATTGCGAGCCGGAGGCGAAGCAATCTATGTTGCTGCTATTCCGGCCATTCTGGATTGCTTCGTCGCTTCGCTTTCTCGCCATAACGGGGTTGGATTTGGGTTACTCAGAGGTTCGTTCCTTAGCGGTAATACGCGCTTTCGCCGTGGGAACTGATGTCTAAGCCTTGGCGCTCATGTTCTTCAGTGACGCGCAACCCGACCGTTAAGTCGGCAACTTTGTAGGCAATGAAAGCCACAATGCCGGACCAGAGGAGCGTGACGCCTACGCTTTTAACTTGCACGAGCACTTGGTGGGTAATGGAAAAGTCCTCGGCTCCTTGGCCGCCCAAACTGGGGGCGGCAAATACGCCCGTTAGGATGGCGCCGAGGATGCCGCCTATGCCGTGGACGCCGAATACGTCAAACGCATCATCGGCACGGAGCATTCTTTTTAGGCCATTCACGCCCCACAGGCAGACGAGGCCGGCTAGTAAACCAATCACTATTGCGCCCATTGGCCCAATGAAGCCCGCCGCCGGCGTGACTGCTACCAAACCGGCCACTGCGCCGGATGCCGCGCCTAGGCTGGAAGGATGGCTTTTAAGAATGGCTTCGCCCGCTAACCAAGAGAGTGTGGCGACTGCCGTGGCGAGAATGGTGTTGACGAAGGCCAGGCCCGCTACGCCATCGGCCGCAAGCGCCGAACCGGCGTTGAAGCCAAACCAGCCTACCCACAGTAGCGATGCCCCGACCATCGTGAGCGTGAGCGAGTGCGGGGTGAAGGCTTCGCGGCCAAAGCCGATGCGCTTGCCAAGCAGGTAAGCGCCCATTAAACCGGCGATACCCGCGTTGATGTGCACAACGGTGCCGCCCGCGAAATCTAGTGCGCCGTCCGCGCCCAGAAAACCTTTGCCCCAGACGATGTGCGCCATTGGCACATAGCTCAACGTAAACCAGATTGCCGAAAAAATAAGCACGGCAGAAAAGCGGATACGTTCGGCAAAAGCACCGACAATGAGCGCCGTGGTAATGGCCGCGAACGTGGCTTGGAACGCTACCCACACGTATTCCGGCATGGAACCTTCTAGGCTACTTGTGGTGATGCCTTTTAGAAACAGTTTGTCGAGATTGCCGAGAATGGCGCCCGGTGACTCTGGGTTTGAAAACGCCAGCGTGTAGCCGTAGATGCACCACAGCGTGGTAATCAGGCAAAAAATAACGAATACCTGCATGAGCACGGAGAGCATGTTTTTGGCACGCGCCAGACCGCCATAAAAAAGCGCTAGCCCGGGAATAATCATCAAAATGACCAGCATCGTGGATGTCAGCATCCAAGCGGTATTGCCCGTATCTAGCGCCGGGGCGGCGGCTTCTTGCGCCAAGACGATGCCCGGCAGGCAAGCCATGAGCAAGGCGGCGGGAATAGTTTTTTTCATTTTCGTGTGCTCCATTTTTAGAGGGCATCAGGCCCGCTTTCCCCGGTGCGGATGCGGATAGCCTGTTCAAGGTCAAAGACAAAAATTTTGCCGTCGCCAATTTTTCCGGTGGTGGCGGACTTTTCGATGGCTTCGATGACTTGGTCGAGCATGTCATCGCGGATAGCGGCTTCGATTTTTACTTTGGGCAGAAAATCAACCACATACTCTGCGCCGCGATAAAGCTCGGTATGGCCTTTTTGCCGGCCGAAGCCTTTTACTTCTGTGACGGTGATGCCTTGGACGCCAATGGCGGACAGGGCTTCGCGGACTTCATCGAGTTTGAAGGGTTTGATGATGGCGCTGACGAATTTCATCGTATTTCTCCTAGGTGCGGGTTGGGGTTAGAACGATTTGCCAATAGAAAGAATGGCGCGGGCATCGGCATTGGCGCTTTTCTTGTGCGAAAGGTTGGTGTCGACGTAATGCAGGCCAATATCGAAACCGCCCAAGGTATACGTCGCGCCCAATTTCCAATCGGAATAGGATTTGGCGGGTCCAAAAATACGTTGATGCCCTACATGGGCATTGAGTTTTAGGTTTTTGACCACTTCATAAGACGCCGACAAATCAAAGTAATCGCTGCCTTTGGAGTTGGGCGCGCCAAAAAGCGTGGTGAAGGAATGCGAATACTTGAACGAGAGGAATTTCCACGAAACGCCGAGATAACCCTCTGTGGTGTACGGGTTTTTCATGCCGGTTTCGTTTTTCCAGTGCCGGCTGTATTTCCCCGGATAGGTGTATTCCAATACACCAACATCCATGCCGAAATCACCGAATTCTTTTGAAAAGCCTAGGTAAACATCCAATTCCACGCTATTGCCGGAAGAGGCGTCAGTGCCTTTTTCGGCATCGCGTAGCCACGAAACATTGGAACCCCATGTTCCGATATACAGGCCGCTGGCATGTTTGAAATCTAGCCCGCCTTGCAGGGCAGGGCGTTCGTCCGTTTGTGAAATACCCCGGTAGGCGTAATCACTGGCAATACTGATGTTGGCGCTGAAAGGGCTTTCTGGCGGCGAGGTTTCATCCGCATAGGCGGCGGGTATGCACGATAGCCCCGGAACGAGCAAAGCAGCAGCAATGGATAGTCGCATGGTGAGGGTCTCCTTGAAAAAATGTGGGCAGTGAAAAGCGGTGTTC
>JAIRPB010000094.1 GCA_031257305.1 Azoarcus sp. | reverse complement strand
TATTGCCCCGCGTTCGCCACGCCGCTCAAGATTTCGTTCCGGGCATCCTCTGCCGTGCCCCAGCCTTGGATTTTGACCCACTTGCCGGGTTCGAGATCTTTGTAGTGCTCAAAGAAATGCACGGTTTGCTTCATGAGCAACTCGGGCAAGTCCCCGATGCTTTGTACGTTGTTATAGAGCGGGGTAAGTTTGGAAATGGGGACGGCAATCACTTTGGCATCCATGCCGCCGTCGTCTTCCATTCTGAGCAACCCCACCGGGCGGCAGCGGATAACCGCGCCGGGGAAAAGCGGAAACGGTGTGACAACAAGTACGTCAACCGGATCGCCGTCGCCAGAGACGGTATTGGGGACATAGCCGTAATTGAGCGGGTAGCGCATAGACGTACCCATAAAACGGTCCACGAAAATCGCGCCGCTTTCTTTGTCGACTTCAAGTTTGATGGGGTCGGCCTGTGCCGGAATTTCGATGATGACGTTGATGTCGTTGGGCACGTCCTTGCCCGCTTTTACGCTTTCCAGTCCCACGGGTCACTCTCCTGCCAAAGGAAAAGACGGATTGTAAAACCGAAAGCCGAAATAGCTCAATTGGCACGGCTTGCCGTGCCGTCTAGTCATGCCAAATTACTGCGGCAACGGCGCGTCAAACCCGATTTCTTCCACGGCTTCGCGCATTGCGTCGGTATCTACGGCATCGGGGTCGTAGTGCACGATGGCGCACGAGCGTTCCAGCGAAACCTCCGCCTTGTTCACGCCTGGCAACGCCTTGAGCGCCTTAATCACATTGAGGGCACAACTTCCACAGTGCATGCCCTCTACTCTGATGGTGACATCACACATGGTTTCTCTCCCGGTAGGGTTGCCAACGTTTTAACAACAGAGAATTGCTCAACACAGAAACAGAACTCATCGCCATTGCGGCTCCCGCGACCACCGGATTGAGCAGGCCCAACGCAGCAAGCGGGATACCCATTACATTGTAGAAAAACGCGAAGAATAGATTCTGACGAATTTTTGCTAATGTCACTCTTGATAGGCTAACGATGTCAACCACTCCGTGCAAGCTGTCACGCATGAGGGTAATGTCAGCGGCTTCTATAGCGGCATCGGCTCCCGCACGGAAGGCAAAAGACACGTCAGCGGACGCCAGCGCGGGGGCATCGTTGATGCCGTCCCCGGCCATCCCCACTGCGCCGTTCTGCGCGGAGGTTTTGAGTTCAGCAATAACGTTAGCTTTATCGGCAGGCAGGATGCCCGCACGCCACTCGTCAATCCCCGCCGATTGCGCAATGGCGGCGGCCGTTGAAGGGTTATCGCCCGTGAGCATCACAACCCGCACGCCTGCCTGTTGAAGCCTTTTTAGCGCGGCGGGAGAGTCTGGCCGCAAGCGGTCTGCCACAGCGATAGCGCCCGCATAAGCGCCGTCAATGGCCACAAAAGCCAGCGTCTTGCCTTGAGCAGCCAGTGCGGCCGCTTCATTTTGGGGAACATCGATATGGCGCGAGACCAGAAAATCTGATGTGCCCACAAACACTTCCCGTTCCGCCACACGGCCTTCGATACCTAGCCCTTCTGTAATACGCACGTCACTGGCGATGCCCAACGGTTCCCCGTTTTCTTGCGCCGCGCGGGCAATGGCTTGCGCGATGGGGTGAGAACTCGCGTGTTCCACAGCGGCCGCCCATTGCAGCAAGGAGGCAGAGGTCCACGGCGGCGTGGCGAATACATCCGTCACTGATGGTTTTCCCTGCGTTAGCGTGCCAGTTTTATCTAGCGCCAGCACCGTCATGCGGCCCGCCCGCTCTAGGGCTTCCGCGTTTTTGATGAACAACCCGGCCCGCGCCCCGCGCCCTACGGCCACCATAATGGCTGTGGGCGTAGCCAGCCCGAGGGCGCACGGGCACGCAATCACCAATACCGCCACAGCATTAACGAGCGCCGCCGAAAAATCACCGAGTAGCCACCAAACGGCAAACGTGGCGAACGCAACCAAAACAACCGACGGCACAAATACGGAGGCGATGCGGTCCGCCAGCCGTTGCGCCGAGGCTTTGGAACCCTGCGCTTGGGCAACCATGCGGACAATGCCGGCAAAAAGCGTATTCGCGCCCACGCCTGTCGCACGGCAACGCAACAAGGCTTGCCCGTTGACCGTTGCGGCAAAAACCTTATCCCCCGGCTGTTTGCTGGCCGGCATGCTCTCGCCCGTGAGCATGGATTCATCCAGCGCGGAACGCCCTTCAATAATTTCGCCATCTACCGGGACGGAATCGCCGGGACGCAGCACAAAAACACTTCCCGGAGCCAAGGTTTCTACGCCCACTTCAACTAGCTGGCCGTCCTGCTCCACCCACGCCCGCTGCGGGCGCAAGCGCAATAAGGCATCAAGGGCTTCGATGGTCCGTGCCTTAGCACGGGCTTCAAGCAGTTTTCCCAACAGCACAAGGGTGATGACCATTGCCGAGGCTTCAAAATAAACATGCAGGTCCTGCCGTCCCATCAACATCACTACCGTGCTGTACAGCCAAGCCATCGACGTACCTAGCGCCACCAGCACATCCATATTGGCGCTGCCGCCGCGCAATGCGTTCCAAGCCCCGCGATAAAACCGCGCCCCAACCCAGAACTGCACAGGCGTTGCCAGCCCCCATTGCAGCCAGCGGGGAATGAGTTCGTGCGCCATTCCTTGCCCCGGCCACAGGCCAAACATCGCCAGCATCTGAACGGCCAGCGGCAAAGCCATCGCCGCCGAAAACCAGAACTGCCATAAACTCGCCCGCCATTCATCGCGCTTTGCCGCCCGCTCTTTTTCACGGTCCAGCGTCTGCGCAACGCTTGCGCCAAACCCCGCTTTTTTAACGGCCGCGAACGCAGCATCAGGAGTCAATGTGCCGGGGGCATAACGCAAAAAAGCCCGCTCGGAAGCAAGATTGACAACGGCCTCCACGCCCGGCAAACGGTTCAGCACTTTTTCGAGCCGTGTTGAACACGCGGCACACGTCATGCCAGTAATAGCAAGTTCAAGCGTTTCTTGAGAAGAACCGGAGCGTTCTGGTGACATGTTCTTTATTAAACCTTTACAAAACACTGAACCACGAATGAACACGAATAAACGCTAATTTTAGGGGGTGTTGGGTTTTATTAGCGTTTATTCGCGGTTTTCCGGCGGGCGGAGGAAACGGGACCGCCCCTCTCCCGGCGCGTCGCGCCACCCTCTCCCACGAGGGGAGAGGGCAAAACCGCACCGAGTACCCCTCTCCCACGAGGTGAGAAGGGCGGGCGCTACAAAACCCGCCATGACAACCGGGGCGTTTCGTCATCTAAAAACGAACCGCGAATGAACGCGAATAGACGCTAATTTTAGGGGGTTTGGGTTTTATTAGCGTTCATTCGCGGTTCGCCGTTTCCAATTTACGTCACACACACAATCCCGCGCCACAGCTGCCCCCCTAGGGAAGGGGCGCGGATGAGTCCGTATACGCCAAACCCTAGCACCAACAATCCCGCCGCCAGACGCACTTTTCCGTGACGGGTGAAATGGCGCAGGCGCCCAAGCAGCAGGCCGGCGAGCAGCAGGTTGGGCAGGGTGCCTAGCCCAAAAGCCAGCATCAGTCCCGCGCCGCGCCATGCGGAACCCGTCATCAGCGCAAGCGAGAGGACGCTGTACACCATCCCGCAGGGCAAAAATCCCCATAGCACGCCTAGCGGCAGTGCTTGGGCTATGGAGCGGACAGGCAAAAAACGGCGCGTTAAAGGCTGGATAAATCGCCATACATGCTGCCCGACCCGTTCCGCAGGCGCTAAAAAACGGGTGAAACCGGCCAGATACAAGCCCATTGCAACCAGCATCAGATTGGCAAATACGTAAAGCACAAGGCGCACATACAACATGCCGCCATACAACAGCCCGACAGAACCCAGCATCCCTAACGCCGCGCCGGCCAAGCAATACGAAAAGATGCGCCCAAGGCTGTAAGCCAAGTGATTAGGCCACTGCGCACGGGAGCGGGCGGGCGGCTGTTCCGTCTGCATGGACAACGCGCCCACGATGCCGCCGCACATTGAGGCGCAATGTGCGCCACCTAGTAAGCCAAACAGGAAAACAGCGAAATAACCGGCTTCAGGCATATGTCAAATTACACGCGAATACCGTTTACGCTCGCGGTCGGCGCGGAGGTAGCGGTCAAACACCATTGCAATCGCACGGACTAGCAAACGTCCCGGCGGCAGCACATCGATGCCATCTTCCCCAACCTGAACCAAGCCCGCAGATTCCATTTCTTTCAGGTCAAGGCGTTCTTGCTTAAAATATTCATTAAAATCAATAGAATGCGCACGGCCAAACGATTCGGCTGAAAGCGAGAAGTGGCACATTAGCGCCTGAATGGCCGCACGGCGGATGAGGTCGTCCGCAGAGAGTTCAATCCCGCGCAGCACGGGCAGCGCGTCGCGGCTAAGCGCCTCGTAATACGCTTCAAGCGTTTTGTGGTTTTGCGCATAAAGCGGACCCACTTTGGCAATAGACGACACCCCAAACGCCAGCATGTCGCATTCAGCTTGGGTGGAATAGCCCTGAAAATTGCGGTGCAAACGCCCCTGCCGCTGCGCAACGGTAAGCTCATCGTCTGGCTTAGCGAAATGGTCCATGCCGATGTAGCAGTAACCCGCGCCCGTGAGGCGGCGGATAGCCCGTTGCAGGATTTGCAGTTTGACATCCGCCGTGGGCAAATCGGCTTCCACAATGCGCCGCTGCGGCATAAAGAGCGACGGCAAATGGGCATAGCTGTAAAGCGAAACCCGGTCGGGCGAAAGTTCCAGCACGTTATCGAGCGTGCGGTCAAAACTATCAACGCTCTGTTTGGGCAAACCGTAAATCAAATCCATGCTCACGGAACGAAAACCCGTAGCGCGGGCCGCTTCCATCACCATGCGGGTTTCGTCGAAACTCTGCACACGGTTACAGGCAATCTGTACCGCCTCGGTAAAGTCCTGCACCCCAACGCTCATGCGGTTAAAGCCAAGCGAAGCAAGCAGTTCCACGGTGCCGAAATTCACCTTGCGCGGGTCAACCTCAATGGAATATTCGCCGTCAGGCACAAGTTCAAAATGGGCGCGCACTAACGCCATCAGCCGCCGGAATTCATCGTCAGACAAAAACGTGGGCGTCCCCCCCCCCAAGTGAAGCTGCGTAACCTGACGCGGCCCCGCCAGCGCCGCCGTCTGAAGGCGCATCTCATGGTCGAGCGCGTCCAGATATTTCGACGATAAATCATGGTCTTTGGTCGCAATCTTGTTACAGGCGCAGTAAAAACAGATGGCGCTGCAAAACGGGATATGAAAATACAATGAAAGCGGTTTATGCCCGCCATCACAAGATACCCGCTTGCCAAGCCCATTCACCAACGCCCGCGCATCCACCTCTTCAGAAAAACGGTCCGCCGTAGGGTACGACGTGTAGCGGGGGCCGTTGATGTCGAAACGCCGGATTAACTCCGGGTCAAAAACCAGTTCGTCCTGATGGGCCATAAACATATCGTCCGAATTTTGATGCAGAAAAGTGGGACTCGTCACTCTGGGGTTGATTTAGGTCAACTTCGCCTATAATGCGCTTCCCGACAGAACTGCAAGTCTACTGTTAAATGAAGGTTTCAGTACCCGCCCCGCACTCGGGCCTAAAAAAAACCTGTTCCCAGTGCAATCTCTACGAACTCTGCCTGCCATTTGGGACATGCGGTTCAGGCATGCTTCACCTTGACGAACTCGTTGGCACACAGCGCAAAATCAAGCGCCAATACCA
This sequence comes from Azoarcus sp., assembly GCA_031257305.1. GTDB lineage: Bacteria > Pseudomonadota > Gammaproteobacteria > Burkholderiales > Rhodocyclaceae > WRNU01. Next base: position 540 of record JAIRPB010000094.1, on the reverse strand, counting down.
GCTCTTCCGCAGCGGCGACCCGTTTGAAGTCATCTACGCAGTCCGAACAGGCTCTTTCAAAGTAGACGTGCTGCTTGAAGATGGCCGCGAGCAAGTCACGGACATCAAAATGACAGGCGACATTCTGGGGCTAGACGGCATTAGCGCAGATATTTACACCTGCAACGCCACAGCCCTTGAAGATAGCGAGGTTTGCGTTATCTCTTACGCAAAACTCATGGAACTCACCCACGTTATCGAAGGGCTACAACAGCAGTTCCACAAAATCATGAGCCACGAAATCGTGCGCGACTACGGCGTCATGATGCTGCTTGGCTCGATGCGTGCCGAAGAGCGCCTAGCCGCTTTCCTGCTCAACATGTCGCAACGCTTCACCGCGCGCGGCTTCTCGCCCGCCGAATTCCACCTGCGGCTGACCCGCGAAGAAATCGGCTCTTTCCTGGGGCTAAAGCTAGAAACCGTCTCACGCGCCTTCTCCCATTTTCAGGAAGAAGGGCTTATCACCGTCCAACAAAAACACATCTGCATCCTAGACAGCAA
>JAIRPB010000005.1 GCA_031257305.1 Azoarcus sp. | reverse complement strand
TCCCGCGCCGCCGGTTTCAGCATCGCCTACCGCCCCAAACCCGCGCTACGCGAAGTCGCTCACTGTTGCTTTGATTATGTGGGCCTAGAAGGGATTGCGCGGCTGTTTGGATAAATCACAAAAAATGTAGGGCAAGCAGCCCCTCGCCCCTCGTGGGAGAGTGTGGCGCAAAGCGCCGGGAGAGGGGGAGGCGAAGGCAGGTGTCTGTACGGACGTTGCATGCAACGTCCCCACGGCGGGATTGCGCACGGGACGGTAGATAACGAGGGCACGGCGTAAAAATTAACGTAGGGGTTACGTGCCGGACCGTCCGACCCGGAGCGCCGTTCACCGTGCCCGGAGTGCGGACTTCCCGGCTCAGAGAGAGGAATTCCCGGCTCAGAGCGCGGAGTTTCCTGCTCTGAGTGCGGACTTCCCTGCTCTGAGTGCGGACTTCCCCGCTCTGAGTGCGGACTTCTCTGCTCTGAGAGCGGACTTCCCTGCTCTGAGAGCGGAGTTCCTCTCTCGGAGCGAGGACTTCCTGGCTCCGAGTGCCGTTCACCGTGCTCGGAGTGCCGTTCACCGCGCTCGGAGTGCCGTTCACCGCCTTTCGGCGTTGCCCCTCTCCCCTTGTGGGAGAGGGTGGCGCCGGCAGGTGGCTGTAGGGACGTTGCATGCAACGTCCCTACGGCGGGGTTGCGCACGGGACGGTAGATAACGCAGGCACGGCGTGGAAATTTTCGGGCGCTTGCCAAGCGCCCCTACAAAACCGATGCGCGGCATGGCTGCTGATAGTACCCCTCTCCCCTTGTGGAAGAGGGTGGCGCGAAGCGCCGGGAGAGGGGAGGGCGGGCCATGCCCGCCTTAACGCCCGTGCAGCGTGGCCGCTCAGGGCGGGGCTTCGTCCGCTGCCCCCTCTCCCCTGCCCCTCTCCCACGAGGGGAGAGGGATACCCTGTTTTGCCCTCGCCCCTTGTGGGAGAAGGTGGCGCCGACAGGTGGCTGTAGGGACGTTGCATGCAACGTCCCTACGGCGGGGTTGCGCACGGGACGGTAGATAACGAAGGCACGGCGTGGAAATTTTCGGGCGCTTGGCAAGCGCCCCTACAAAACCGATGCGCGGCATGCCGCGCCGTTTGTGGTAACCATTTGTGGTAGGGGCGCTTGTTAAGCGCCCGGAATCCCCAGAAAGGCGGCTAGAATGTAGGGCAAGCATCCTGCTTGCCATCCACGCACCCATCCCGGAACGCGATGAACACGACGAAAAACACGGCCGCCCAATGTGCGCCCCTACATGGTGATAGGGAAACGAAACCAGCCATCAGATATGCGGAATTTACTGGCGCTTGGGAACAGCGGAAGGTCGGGGAGATTGCAGTAGACACTTACGGTGGCGGTACTCCAAACACTTCGGTCAGAGAGTATTGGGATGGTGATATTCCTTGGATTCAATCATCTGATTTGACTGATGGAATACTATCCGGCGCGACGGTGAACAAGAGAATTTCAAAGGCTGGATTGATGAAGTCGGCGGCCAAATTAGTGCCAGCCAATTCCATCGCAATCATTACACGGGTAGGTGTCGGGAAGCTCGCTTTCATGCGGTTTCAGTACGCTGCAAGCCAAGACTTTTTATCTTTGAGTCGGTTGAAAGCAGAGCCGTGGTTTTGTACTTATGCGCTCTATAAAAAGTTGCAAGGAGAGCTTAACGCAGTACAAGGAACATCCATCAAAGGCATAACCAAAGAGGTACTTCTGTCAAAGAAAATCATGCTCCCGACTATCGACGAGCAAGCTCGGATTGGCTCCGTTTTCCGCAACCTCGACCACCTCCTCACCTTCCGTCAGCGTGAGTTTGTAAAACTCCAAAACATAAAAAAAGCCCTACTTGAAAAAATGTTTCCGAAAGACGGAGCAGACAAACCAGAAATTAGATTTGCCGGATTTACTGACGCTTGGGAACAGCGGAGGTTGGGGGAATTAGGTTCCGTCGCAATGTGCAAGCGCATATTCAAAGAGCAAACAACCGAATCTGGCGATGTTCCATTCTTCAAAATAGGTACATTTGGCGACGAGCCAGACGCATTTATCACCCGCGAATTGTTTGAAGAATACAAGGCGAAATATCCGTATCCTGAAATTGGTGACATTCTGATTTCTGCATCTGGAAGCATTGGGCGAACCGTTGAATATGCAGGGAAAGACGAGTATTTCCAAGATTCCAACATCGTTTGGCTCAAACATGATGAGCATCTTGATAACGGTTTCTTGAAGCACTTTTACTCCGTCGTCAAATGGGTAGGCATTGAGGGAAGCACAATAAAACGGCTCTACAACGAGAACATTTTGGGAACCGCCATATCACTTCCATCACTCACGGAGCAACAGCAAATCGGCGCGTTCTTCTCCACAATCGACACCCTCCTCACCCTCCATCAGCACCAATTAAAAAAACTCAAAAACATAAAAAAAGCCCTGCTTGGAAAAATGTTTGTGTAGCCGGACGTAAACGCATGGCATTCAAAACGGTTTCAACCCGCTACCTCCGGCAATGTCATCCTCAGCACTTTTTCAGTCTGCCTCTGCCGGAATGTTTGCAGTTTTTCTAGAAGCGCCGCGTTTTCGTTGGCGAGCATGGCAATGGCGAAAAGCGCCGCGTTGGCGGCGCCGGCCTCGCCAATGGCGAACGTCGCCACGGGAATGCCCTTGGGCATCTGCACAATAGAATGCAGGGAATCTACGCCGGAGAGCGCCCGCGATTGCACTGGCACACCGAGTATCGGCACGTCCGTTTTAGCCGCCAGCATCCCGGGCAGATGCGCGGCCCCCCCTGCCCCGGCAATGATGGCTTTAAGGCCACGTTGCCGTGCGGTGGAGGCATATTCAAACAGCAAATCAGGTGTGCGGTGGGCAGAAACCACTTTGGTTTCAAACGGTACACCCATTTCTTTGAGAAGTGCCGCCGCCGCCTGCATCGTGGGCCAGTCAGAATCGGAACCCATCACAACGCCCACAATGGGAGCAGATGGATTTGCGCTTAGGGTGTTTGTGTTCATGCTCCCATCCTCCGTTCCGCCGCTTCAATAGTATTTGCCAAAAGCATCGTGATAGTCATCGGTCCCACGCCGCCGGGGACGGGCGTAATCAAAGCGGCAACGTTTTTGACCGCCTCGAAATCCACATCCCCGCAGAGTTTGCCGCCCTCTTCCGGGGAAAGGCGGTTGATGCCCACGTCAATCACCACCGCGCCGGGTTTGACCATATCGGCGGTGACAAAACGCGGCTTGCCCACCGCCGCAACTAAAATATCGGCTCGCCGCGTGTGGGAAGCGAGGTCGCGTGTTTTGGAATGGCACACCGTCACCGTTGCGCCCGCGTTAATGAGCAACAACGCCATTGGCTTGCCAACAATGTTGGACCGCCCAATGACCACAGCTTCTTTGCCCACCCAATCTACTTTGTGTGCCTCAAACATTTTCATCACGCCATAGGGCGTACAAGGGATAAATCTAGGGTTGCCTTGCGCCAGCGCCCCTACGTTTTCGGCATGAAAGCCGTCCACGTCTTTTTCCGCCGAAATGGCCTCAAGCACGGTTTCCTCATGGATATGGCGCGGCAGAGGCAGTTGCACGAGTATGCCGTGGATAGCGGGGTTGGCGTTGAGTTCAGCAATCTTAGCCAGCAGGGTTTCCTGCGATACATCCGCCGCCAAGAGGATTTTTTGTGAGTAAATGCCCGCCGCCTCGCACGCGCTCACTTTGTTGCGCACATAAACCTGCGAAGCCGGGTTTTCCCCGGCCAAAATGACCGCAAGGCCAGGCCGACAACCCCGCGCCGCCAGCGCCGCCACGCGGGTTTTGAACGCCGTGCGGAGTTCGTCCGCCAGTGCTTTGCCGTCAATTAGATTTTGAGTCATGGGTTTTTCCTGTTGTTTCATTGGCTTGTTTTGGAAACTTTCCGATGAGCCACTTCATTACTTCAAGTTGGTCTGCCGAAGTTGCACGGCGTATTTGCGTAAGCAGCTTCATTAAATCCGGGCGCATCAGTGTGGCGTTGCTTGCGCCCTCATTGCAGACAGAACAAATAGCCCGCAGGTTGGCGGCATCATCGGTCCCCCCCATGCTTTTGTCGATGATATGCCCTAAATGCAAACGTGTTTTTCTTGAAGAATCGTAAGGATGTGTTTCACCCGCCACAGCACCACACATCTGACATGTGAAGCCGTTACGGTCAAGCACAAACGCACGGGTTTCCTTACTGATAGTTCTGGCGAAAGCGGGCTGTGGCTTATCCGTTTCGAGTAGGTATTCACCCGGTTTTAGGTCGCTTCTATCATGGTGCGTTAAAATTCGATAGCCTTCTTCATTACGTAACTCACGGACACGCCTAGCCCATTCGCTTGTTCTGCCGGAGGCTTCAAACAGTTCCTCCGAATTCATGATTCGCCCGATATTCCCTAAAAAATGGGTACGCAGTTTTGCGCGAGCACCTGTATTGCCTTTTGCCATCTAAGCCCTCATTAAGCGTTTTTTAGCCGCCGCCGCTAATGCTTCACTGATTTGCAAACTCACGGCATGCGCGACGGGGGGCGGGAAGGCGTTTCCAATCTGACGGTAGTTGGCTGTTTTTTTGCCGCTAAATTGCCAGTCATCGGGAAATCCCTGTAATCGGGCCGTCATACGGACGGTGAGCCGGGGCAAGCCTACGAAATCCTGTTCTGGCGCGGAATCCGCAATGCCTTTTCCATCTACGCCAAGCGCCTCCCAAGCACGTTTTGCGCGGGTAGGCCCCAAATCAGGGCCGCCGTGTTTTTTGCTTCCGCCAACAAGGGTTGGCGCAATGCTGCAAGCATGTTCTTTCCAACGGTCAGCCCCGTGCCAGCCATTAGCCGCCATGAGGTCATACAAGGCATTGCCAACCGTTTGCGCGGGTAGGCTTTGCGGTTCAGGCCAACGGAAATCACGGGCTAATTCTTTGCGCAGAGCAACAAAAACAACGCGGGGGCGAAGCTGGGGGACGCCAAAATCACTGGCATTTAAGAGCCGCCATTCCGCCACATAACCGAGGCGCTTAAGATTCCTAACGAGTTTTGCGCGGTAATCATCAAATACGGCATCCAAAAAGCCGCGTACATTTTCAAGCATTACGGCGGCAGGTCTGATTTCATCGACTAGCCGGACGGCCTCGGGAAATAAATCACGTTCATCTTGCTTGCCGAGTTGTTTGCCTGCCCTAGAAAAAGGAGGGCACGGTACGCCGCCAGATAAGAGCGCGATGCCTTTATAGGGAATACCGGAAAACTCCCGCACATCCCCGTTTTCTAATACGTTCCAAGCTGGGCGGTTTAGCTTTAAGGTGTTTTGCGCTTCCCGGTCTATTTCGATGAGTGCCACATGGTTGAAGCCGGCCATTTCGATTCCAAGGGCTTGCCCGCCCGCGCCGGCACATATCTCGACTGAAAACATCTCGCATTGGGAATACATTCGTTCGTTTAGCCTGTTGCACTTATCCGCCGGATTCTATCAGCCCCCGCCGCGCTGCTCGAACGACACCACGCGCCGGATGAGGCTGGCTAGCGTGGACGCGCCCATTTTTTCCATCATCCGGGCGCGGTGGACTTCTACCGTTTTGATGCTAATGCTCAGCACGTCGGCAATCTGTTTGTTGAGCTTGCCCGCCAGAATGAGATTGAGCACCTGCTGTTCGCGCCCCGTAAGCCGTGCGATGCGACGGCCGGTGTCGGCATGGTTGCGGCGGCGCTCGCGTTCTTCGATTTCGGTTTCAAGGCATTGACTGACGAGTTTGAGGATGTCTTTGTCTGAAAACGGTTTTTCGATGAAATCTACCGCGCCTTTTTTAACCGCTTCTACTGCCAAAGCCACGTCGCCATGCCCGGTGATAAAAATAATGGGCAGCACGGAATGCCGTCGCGTGAGTTCATCGAACAGTTCTAGCCCGCTCATGCCCGGCATGCGCACATCCAATAGCAGGCAGCCCGCAAACTGCGGGTTCCATTGCCCCAGAAAATCTTCGGCGCGAGAAAACGCCTCCACAGCGTAACCATGCGATTCAAGCAGCCAGACGAGGGAATCCCGCTGTGCGTCATCGTCGTCGACCACAAAAATCCGCTGCCGTACTTCTGCCGTTGTCTCACTCACAAGCCGCCTCCTCTATGGGCAATGTGAAAGTGAAGAGTGTACCGCCTGCCGGGGGGCTTTCGACACTCAAGCGCCCGTCGTGAAATTCGATGATTGAGCGGCAGATGGCGAGTCCCATGCCCATGCCTTCGTCTTTTGTGGTGAAAAAGGGCTGAAAGAGTTTTTCTCGGTTTTCATCGCTAATCCCGCAGCCTCGGTCCATTACCGAAATTTCTACGAAGCGCCCGCCCCCTGCTTTGGCGCTGACGGTGAGCACGCGCTCGTCGCCCACGGCATCTTTCATGGCATCTAGCCCGTTGCGCACGAGGTTGAGCAGCACTTGTTCAATCATGATTTGGTCGGCGAATACGGCGGGCAGGTTGTTGGCTACGTCAATTTTTAGGCGGATGCCGCGTCTGCGAACGTCGATTTCAATTAACGCAAGCGCTTCTTCCAGAATGGCCGCAACAGGAATCGCACAGCGGCGCGGTTCGCTTTTCTTTACGAATGCCCGGATGCGGGCGATGATTTTGCCCGCGCGCTCTGCCTGCTCGGCGGCTTTGCGGATGGCGGGGAGCAATTCTGCGGCGTTTGCCCCGGCCTGCATCCGTTTTACGCAGCCGTTGCAGTAGTTCGCAATGGCGGATAGGGGCTGGTTGATTTCGTGCGCCAGCATCGAGGCCATTTCGCCTAGCGTTGTGAGCCGTGCGGTCCGGGCGATGCGTTCTTCTTGCTGGCGGGCGATTTCTGCTGTTTCTTGGCGGTCGGTAATGTCGGTGGCAATGCCTAGGCGGACCACGCGCCCATCTATCCAGAGCACGGCTTGTTCCCGGATGTGATACCAGCGCCCGGTACGCGGTTGCAGCAGTTCCCCGTCAAAAAGCTCGCACGGCACGTCCGCCGTGCTAATGCCGCGTGGGTCAGCCCGGTAATCCCCGCGCTCCGGCAGGGGCACCACCTGTTCGTTGAGCACCTGCCCCACGGTATCGAACCCATGCAACGCCTGAAAAGCGCGATTGGCGAAAAGAATTTCACCGCTTTTCGCGTCAGCCGCATACACGGCAGCTTGTAGCCCATCTAAAACGGCTTTGAGCGGTTCATCCGCATTGTGGGCTAACACCACGTTTTCCATGTACTTTCCTAATCATCCACACACTGTTCCATGTTTGCGGCAGTTTAACGTTCTAAAATCCTAACACCTTACAAAACCTTATGAGACAACGCCAATGAGTGCGGACATTGCCCATTTGCGGGACATCCAGCGCATCCGCGACGAAGCCGATTGTTTAGCGGACGGCGCGACCGTAGAAGCCGCTATTGACCGCATCGCCGCCGCTATCTCCGCACGGCTCTCCAATGCGGACCCGCTAGTGTTTTCTATCATGAACGGCGGGCTTATCCTCACAGGGCGGTTACTGCAAAAATTTGATTTCCCGCTCGAACTCTCTTATCTCCACGCTACCCGCTACGGGCAGAGCAGCCAAGGCGGCGACATTACGTGGCGCGCCATCCCGGACGCGGATTTACATGGCCGGTCCGTGCTTGTTGTCGACGATATTCTCGACGCGGGCTATACCTTGCTTGCCGCTGTCGATTACCTGCGCGGGCAAGGCGCGGACGAAGTGCTCACCGCTGTGCTTGTCGACAAACGGCACACCCGCAAGGCCCGGCCCAACCTTAAGGCTGATTTCACTGGCTTAGAACTCCCGGACCGTTTCCTGTTTGGCTCCGGCATGGATTATCGCGGCTATTGGCGCAATGCCAACGGTATTTACGCCGTAAAGGGTTTGTGAACGTTTTGTGAAATTTGCGTCAAATTATCGTGAAAGTTTTGTAACATACGGGCTTCACAGTCTGTAAAAACCACGGATGACGCAATGTTGACAGCCTTTAGATCCAAGGCTGGATTTGATGTCTTGATGTTTGGCGATACGGCCAAAGAATTGCTCACGCTGTTTGGCAAAAGCAGCGATGACCCCCAAGGCATCATCACCACCGAACAAATGCCCAACGCCATCGCACGGCTAGAAGCCGCCGTTGATGCTGAACGCGCGCGGCAAAACGCAAAAACCACAGACGAGCGCGATGCCGAAGAAGAAGCCGACATCGAAGCCGGCAACGTGGGCATGGCGGCTTCCGTCAATTTTGCCCAACGCGCTTGGCCCTTGCTTGATTTGCTACGCCGTTCACACGCTGCCGGAGAACCCGTGCTGTGGGATGCGCAATGAACGCATACCCTATGATTCGTATTGATTCTGCCGCCTACCAAACGTTGGTTTCGCAAGCAGAAATCCTTGAAGCCAACCACTGTGGTCCCAAAGTGCTGCGGCTGGCTGACGGTAGTTATCTCAAACTTTTCCGCCGCAAACATCTCATTTCATCGGCGCTCTGGCTACCCTATGCGCGGCGCTTCGCCCATGCCTGTCAGGTTCTGGCGGAGTATTCCGTCCCCTGCCCCAAAGTTATCGCGGTCTACCGCATCCCATCCATTGCCCGTGATGCCGTGCATTACCACCCTTTGCCCGGACAATCCCTGCGTCAGCTCATTCAGAAAGACATTTCCAAAGCCGAATCGCACCAGATACGCTACCAGCTTGGCGCATTCGTTGCCCTTCTCCACAATCTCGGCATTTATTTCCGTTCCCTGCATCTGGGCAACATCATACAAACGCCGCAGAACACACTCGGGTTGGTCGACCTCGCGGACATCCGTTTTTACCGCCATCCCTTAAGCCGCTTCCTGCAACAGCGCAATTTCAATCACATCATGCGCTACCCGGAAGATGCCGAATGGATTAACCAGACAACGGCTTTCCAAACCGCCTACTGCGCTACTCGTCCCAATATTGGAAACAAACCTTCCCAATACGAGGACGCCCTTTCTGGAAAACCTTCGGCATCAACCGCCCAAACGTAGGGCAAAAAAATGCCGGTCGCTGTACGCTGTAGAAACCGCATGGTATAGCCCCGCGGCTTCCGTGCGTAATTTCTATGGGGCTGAACTCATTGCGGTATCCCATAAGGCAAATCCAATACCTTTACGCGGCCGCCACCGGGTGAGCTGGCGTTAATCCCGTTGCCCGTAACAGCCGTTTCAACCCGGAGCACGGCCAGTGCCTCGCTGCCGTCGGGCAAGGGGGCGACGTTGATAATGTTTCCGATAGGTTGCTCAACCTCGGACGTATACAGCGGCGTACCTACGGTAATGCCATCTGCCGAGGCGGGAAGTTTGATGCGGAATAGACGCCGCTTGGGTTTGCCGAGATGCTGTGTGCGGGCAATGATTTCTTGGCCGGGATAACAGCCTTTGGAAAAACTGACGCCGCCTATCAATTCAAAATTAAGCATCTGTGCCACAAAGCCCTCGGACGTGGCCGCCGTGACAAGCGGCAAGCCGGCGCGGATGTTGGCGAGATGCCAGCTGGCGGTATTCCCTGCTGTGCCGCCTGCCTGAAGCAGCGAATCTAACACGCCCGGTGCGCTGGCGGCGGGCAGGTCCAAGATAAAAAGATGGCTATTGATTCGGAGGGACCGGATGTTTTCAGAAACAGCCTGCCGCATATCCTCCTTGGGCGCGGGCAGCGCGGCGCGTGAGAGGACGTTGCCCGCATCGTTGCCAGCCAGCCCCATCAAAACCTGTTCCGTCCCGGCAAGCGACAGGCTGGCTTTTGCCCGCAGAACGTACATCGACAATTTTTTGAGAAGCGCCGGGGCAATGTCTGCGGAAGGCGCAAAGCACAGTTCCTCACCGTCGCGCCACAGCAGGAAATTTGCCAGCATGCGCCCCTGCGCGGTGTTGAAACTTGACCACTGTACGGCGTCATGGGCTAGGCCGGCGACATCGCTGGAAAGCAGTTTGTGCAGAAAATCAGCGGCATCAAGGCCAGTGGTGCGGATGTGCCCAAGAGGGAGAAGCGGGACGGCAACCGCACCGTGGGCGAGCGCGTTAGCGTCAGCGTAGGGCATATCGGTTTTTACGGTGAAAGAAGAAGAGTCAAATTGCGCATTTGTCCGGGCAAGAAAATTGGTTGAGTCGTTCATTTGGGGCAGTCTCATGTTGGGATAAAGTATTATAAAAATCTTTTCGCGTTTCTCCGGCTCACGTTTTACATATTCCTTTCCAATGAAAAAATTTCTTCTTTGGTGCTTCTTGCTTGTCATATTGTTGGGCGGCTTAGTGACTTGGACAGGCTTTTGGTACTCGGAACAGCCCCTTGCCGTATCGCGGGGCACTGCCGAGTTTGTGATACCCAACGGGGTCACGATGCGTCAGGCGGCAGAAGCCATTTCTAAGGCGGGCGTGAGGATTGACCCACGTTTGCTGGCGCTGCTGGCGCGGGTAACGGACCGCGCCAAACAAATCAAAGCAGGCTGTTACCAAGTCAATGCCGGGATTACCCCTTGGCAACTCATTCTGAAGCTAGAAAAAGGCGAGGTTGTGCGAAGTTCGGTGTTGCTGGTGGAAGGCTGGACGTTCCGCCAAATGCGGGAAGTGTTGGAAAAGCACCCCGATTTGCAGCAAGACACCGCCAGTCTGTCTAATGCTGAAATCTTGTCCCGCATTGGCGCTACCGAGGCACAGCCCGAAGGGCTATTTTTCCCAGATACTTACGTGTTCGACAAACGCTCAAGCGCCCTCGACGTATTCGCCCGTGCTTACCACGCCATGCAAGCAAATCTCAATAACGAATGGAACGGCCGGATGCGCGACCTGCCGCTGAAATCGCCCTATGAGGCACTCATTTTGGCTTCCATCGTCGAAAAAGAAACGGGGCGCAACGAGGACCGTACCCGCATCGCCAACGTGTTCATCAACCGGCTGCGAACGCAAATGCGTCTGCAAACCGACCCGACGGTGATTTACGGAATGGGGGATAAATACGATGGCAGACTTCGCACCGTTGACCTCCAAACCGATACGCCGTGGAATACCTACACCCGCAAAGGGCTGCCGCCAACGCCGATAGCCTTGCCCGGAAAAGCGTCGCTACATGCCGCGCTACACCCGGAGGGCGGGGATATGCTCTACTTCGTTGCACGGGGCGATGGCAGCAGCGAGTTTTCGAGAACGCTCAAAGAGCACAATCGGGCTGTGGAACGCTACATCAGAGGAAGGCCACAAAATTGAATCCAACCCCAAACACACGCGGGCGCTTCATCACGTTTGAAGGCATTGATGGCGCGGGCAAAAGCACCCAAATTGGCTTGCTTGAAGAGAGCCTTCATTCACATAACATTAAAACGGTCACAACCCGTGAACCCGGCGGTACCGTGCTTGGCGAAGAATTGCGCGAAATTCTGTTAAATAAAGATATGCACGTCGATACCGAAGCGTTGCTGATGTTTGCCTCACGCCGCGAGCACCTTGCCACGGTCATTGAACCGGCATTGCGGGACGGAGCATGGGTGCTGTGTGACCGCTTCAGCGACGCAACTTATGCCTACCAAGTGGGCGGCCGCGGGCTGGATGCGGAGCGCTGTAACGCACTCGAAAACTGGGTGCATCCCCATCTCAAACCGGATATTACTTTTCTCTTCGATTTGCCGCCCACTTTGGCGGAAGCGCGGCGGATTGTTGCCAGCCTCAGGCCCGGCGGCTGTGTTGCCCAAGATAGGTTTGAGCGCGAACAGCGTACTTTTTTTGAAGGAGTCCGGGCGGCCTATCTGGAACGGGCACGGCGTGAATCTGACCGTTTCCATATCATTGATGCCACGAGTTCCCAAGAACGGATTGCGCGGAAAATTACTGCTGTTCTCAATGAAAGGGGTTGGTGGTGATTTACCCTTGGCTTGAGCCGTTGTGGGCAAGATGGGTTGAGATGGGCGAGCGTGTGCCGCATGCGCTGTTGCTCTCAGGGGCCGCCGGCTTAGGCAAGCGCGACTTAGCTGAAGCAATGGCCGCACGCCAATTGTGCGAATCCCCGCAAGCTGACGGCCAAGCGTGCGGGCATTGTTCGCCCTGCCAGTGGCGCATTTCAGGCAACCATCCCGATTTACGGCGGCTTGTCCCAGAAATCAAAGAAGAGTCGGGCGGCGGGGACGAAGCCGGCGAAGCGGACTCTGAATCTAGCAGCGGCGAAAGCAAAGCGAAACCCACCCAAGGCGCCCCCCAAATCCTCATCAGCCAAATTCGCGCCGTACAAGAGGCTTTAACGCTCACCGCGCATCACAGAAACCGAAGGGCCGTCATCGTCGACCCCGCAGAGGCGATGAACCCCGTAACAGCTAACGCGCTTCTCAAACTGCTAGAAGAACCGCCTGAAGGCTGTGTATTCCTGCTTGTATCGTCTGCGCCCCGGCGCTTGCTACCGACTATCCGCAGCCGTTGCCAGCAATGGGCCGTACCGCGCCCCGATGCCGAGGCCGTGCGTCGCTGGCAAGCGGCACAAAACGGGGCAAACCGTGTTCCAGACAACTTACTGGCGTTCTGCGGCGGCCTGCCGCTGGCCGCGCACCGTCTGGCAGAGCAAGGCGGAGGCACGTTGTTTGAGCGTTTCACAGGCGATTTATGCGCCGAAAGGTTTGACCCCCTGCGTTTGGCCGCGCAGTGGGAAAGCTGGCTCAAAAAAGATAAAACATGCGCCGCCGCCAAATTCGGACTCGTCACGCTAGTGGAATGGATGCAGCGTTGGGTGAGCGATTTAGCCGCGATGCGCCTTGGCGGGCGTGTGAGATATTTCCCTGCGCAAAGCAAACGTTTGGCGGTACTTTCATCCAAATTGAGCAAAGCGGCCGCTGCCGGAATCACCGTGCAATTCACCCAGTTCAGAAGAGTCGCAGCGCACCCGCTCAATCTGCGGTTGTTTCTCGAAAACATGCTGATAACGTATGAGAATGCCCTCAAAGGGAGCGCACCATGAGCAATGCCACGCAACAATCCCGTCAGGCACGCCCAAGCGTGCTGGCGATGAACATCAGTTCCAAATCCGCCCTTTTTGCGTCTTACATGCCCTACCTGTCCAACGGCGGCATTTTTCTGCCGACTCCCAAACAATACTCGTTGGGCGACGAAGTATTCCTAATGATGCAGTTAATGGACGACCCGGCCAAATACCCCGTTGCCGGCACAGTCGTCTGGATTACCCCGGCCGGCGCACAGCGCAATAAAGCACAAGGCATCGGCGTACAATTCGCCTCGGATGAAACCGGGAAAGCGGTCAAACACAAAATCGAACAAATCCTTGCCGGCCATCTCAATTCCAATAGGCCAACTCATACGCTCTAACGCCGAATGCTTATCGACTCCCACTGCCACGCCGATTTCCCAGAACTCGCCGCACGTGAAACCGAAGTCCTCGCCGCGATGGCCGCCAACGGCGTGGGGCAAGCAATCTGCGTAAGCGTCCGGCTAGAAGATTTCCCCCGGCTACGGGCGCTTGTGGAGCGGCATCCCCAATACTGGGCATCTGTCGGCGTCCATCCCGACAACACCAACTGCGAAGAACCGGACATAGCCCGTTTATGCGCACTGGCTGATGACCCCAAAGTTGTCGCCATCGGCGAAACCGGGCTGGATTACCACTGGCACAAAGACGCCCCCGAATGGCAGCGCCAGCGTTTCCGCACACACATCCGCGCCGCAAAAGCCAGCGGCAAACCGCTCATCGTCCACATGCGCGAAGCGGCCGCCGACACCCTGCGCATCCTTCGTGAAGAAGAAGCCTCCGTTTGCGGAGGCGTCATGCACTGCTTCACCGAATCGCAGGAAGTTGCCGATGCCGCCTTATCGTTGGGGCTATACATCTCATTTTCCGGCATCGTCACCTTCAAAAACGCCAAAGAACTCCGAGCCGTAGCCAGCGCCATCCCACTAGACCGGCTTCTGGTCGAAACCGACTCCCCCTACCTCGCGCCCGTCCCGCATCGCGGCAAAACCAACGAACCCGCGTGGGTCAAACACGTTGCCGAAGAAATTGCCGCCCTGCGTGGCGTATCGTTTGAAGCCATCGAACAAGCCACCACCGAAAATTTCCACCGGCTTTTCCGCCACGCCAAGGCCGCCCCGCCCCAAAATTAAACTCATCAGCAAGTCGCTATTGACAGCCAAGCTCTGCCCACTATAATGGCGAGCTTTTCCCGAGCGGGAATAGCTCAGTTGGTAGAGCGCAACCTTGCCAAGGTTGAGGTCGCGAGTTCGAGACTCGTTTCCCGCTCCACGCCGCCTTTCCACGGCGTCCCAAAAAATTCCGCAGCGTTCCACAAGCCTTTGAGCCTA
>JAIRPB010000205.1 GCA_031257305.1 Azoarcus sp. | reverse complement strand
AGTTGGATGGTGGGCGCGGCACTGATTGCTGGTGTGGTGGCGAAATTGTTCTTTGTCGAACTGCGTAACCACGAAGGTTACGAACGTATTATTTCGTTCATCGGCGTGGGGCTGCTACTGCTTATCGTCGGGTATTTCTCGCCGTTGCCGCCTAAAGCAGAGCCGTCGCACAAAGGGGAAGTATGAACAAGAAGTTTGCTACCGCTATCCTCGTCCTCGCTACGGTAAGCCTTGCCGCGCAAGCGGCGGAGAGCATGGCCGATTATGCCCATCAGGCACTCATCAAAATAGAAGCCCCGGCAACATGGTATCGGGCCGATGTGCCCTTCTCGGTGCGGGCTGGCGCGGCGCACGAGGATTTACGCGACTTGCGCGTTTTCAACGCTGCCAACGAGTCCCTGCCCTTCGCGCTCACAGCCGTGCCGCGTAGCCGTCCCGGCATTGCGCGGCAAGAAGTCTCGGTGCCTTTTTTTCCGCTACACAGCGAAGAAGCCATTCCGGTAACAGACGACGAAGTGGTTGCGCAGGACAACAGTTTGCGCATCCGGCGGGATGCGCAAGGCAACGTTGAAATTGACATCGACTCAACCCACGGCGTACCCGTAAAGAAAACCCTCCCGCCCCGGCCGGGAACAGTCCTTCGCGGCTGGCTGTTGGATACCCGCAAGGTAGATTTCGCGCCAACCCGCCTTTTCCTTGATTGGCAAGGCTCCCAAGAAGGGTTCTTCCGTTTCACGGTTGCGGCAAGCGACGATTTAGAACACTGGTCAGAACTCACCGCAGCACAAATCGTGCATCTCACTTACAGCGGGCAAGCCATTGAACAGGGCGCGTTCACGCTGCCTAGCCGCAAAGCGCGTTACTTGAGAGTGTTATTCCAAGACGCGGGCATCGCGGCGGGTTTGCGCGGCGTCAGGCTCGCCAATATCGATACCGGCATCAATCCCGAATACGGCCGCCTCACTTGGTCAGACCCTTTGGCGGGCGAAGCCCTGCCGGAAAAAGAGCGCGAATTTGTCTGGCGCTTTCCCCTTAGCTTGCCGCTGGAATGGGTAAAGGTGGAAAGTTCCCCGCAAAACAATATCTTGGCTCCGGTTATTTTTTCGGGGCGCAATACCCTTCATCAGCCGCCCCAAACCTCCCAAACCTCCCAAACGCCCCGGCAGACGCGAAGGCATCTTACTGGCGGCCTACATGACGTTCTTAGAAGAGGCCGCCACAGACAACGTTCTTACGAACAGCCTGCCTCTAATCCCGTGCGCGAGGAACCCTACTGGGTACTTGCCAAAGGGGTGGTTTACAGTCTTGCGGCAGAGGGACTGGAGTCGAACCGCTTTGAGTTGCCGGGAACCCCCATCAATGAATTGCGTCTGCAAGTCGATTCACGCGGCACAGGTTTAGGGACTGGCGCGCCGCGCATCATGCTTGCCCTGCCCGCGCTTGAACTCACTTTTCTGGCAAAAGGAGAGCCTCCCTACCGGCTCGCTTTTGGCAATGCCAACGCCACAAGGGGCGACCTGCCGCTCTCAACCGTCATTCCGCCGGATATAGCGAAAACAGGCATCGAAAAACGGATTGCCCAAGCACAGATTGCGTCACCCAGTGAAATAGAAATCCCGAAAATCAGCCCGCCTACGCCGCCCAATCCCGCGCCGCCGCCCGCCAGCCCACAGGCTGAACCCGCTGCCACCGGTCCCACAACAGGAAAAATCATTCTATGGGCCGTCCTAGCGGTTGGGGCGCTCCTCGCCGGTGGCATGGCTTGGAGCTTGATACGGACGATTACGAAAGAGAAACGTTAAAACGGGGCGGCATCGTAATTTTGCGCGGGGGGTTTTGAGGCTTCTCTCTCACTTAGGGTTTGGTTCGGTTTCTGGCATTAGCACCCGCACACCGCCCATGTAAGGCCAAAGCGCTTCAGGCACGGCAACAGAGCCGTCGGCGCGCTGGTAGTTTTCTAGCACCGCCACCAGTGTGCGGCCAACCGCTAAGCCTGACCCGTTAAGGGTATGGACCAGTTCGTTTTTGCCTTGGGCATTGCGGAAACGCGCCTGCATCCGGCGGGCTTGGAAGGCTTCGCAGTTTGAACAGCTGGAAATTTCCCGGTAGGTGTTCTGCGCGGGGAGCCACACTTCGAGGTCAAAGGTTTTTGCGGCAGAAAACCCCATATCGCCCGTACAAAGAACAATAACGCGGTACGGCAGGGCAAGTTTCTGGAGAATGGCTTCGGCGTGGCCCACCATCTCTTCAAGCGCGGCGTTGCTTTTTTCGGGATGGACAATTTGCACCATTTCCACTTTGTCAAACTGGTGCTGGCGAATCATGCCGCGCACGTCGCGCCCGCCGCTGCCGGCCTCGGAACGGAAACACGGGCTGTGGGCGGTGAGTTTGATAGGCAGGGCGCCGGCGGGCAGGATTTGCTCGCGCACACTGTTGGTGAGCGGAATCTCAGATGTGGAAATAAGGTATTGCTCCCGCGCTTGTTCGTCGCCGCCACGGGACACCCAGAACATATCTTCCTTAAATTTGGGCAGTTGCCCGGTGCCTTCCAGTGCTTCCCGGTTGACGATGTAGGGGGTGTAGCATTCGGTATAGCCGTGCTCGCGGGTGTGGGTATCGAGCATGAATTGGGCAAGCGCGCGGTGGAGCCGTGCCATCGGGCCACGCATGAAACTAAAACGCGCGCCGGAAAGTTTGGCGGCGGCGTTGAAATCCAGTCCCAGCGCCGCGCCAATATCGACGTGGTCGCGCACTTCAAAATCAAACGTGGGCGGCGTGCCCCAACGTCGGATTTCGACATTCGCTGTCTCATCCTGACCAACGGGCACGCTCTCCTGCGGAAGATTGGGCAGCGTAGCGAGAAAGGCATTTATCCGGTCCAGCAACGGCGGCAAATCTTGTTCGCAACGTTTGAGTTCGTCGCCTAAACGGCTGACTTCTGCCATTATCTCGGCGGTATCTTCTCCCTTGCCCTTTAGGATGCCAATCTGTTTAGAAAGCGCGTTGCGCTGAGCCTGAAGGGTTTGGGTGCGGGTCTGGAGCGCCTTGCGCTCTTCCTCAAAAGCGAGAAAAGCGGCCGTATCAAACTGCATACCACGGGTGGAAAGCCGTGCCTCAACCGTGCTGAGTTGGGCGCGTAACATCTGGATGTCGAGCATGGGAATATGTCCTGTCAGTTTTTGACGAATGCGATGTGTGAAAAAAACACGAATTTTTTCCTTGCTTTCGGGTCATATTGGCATAGTCTTAAAGAAGGCTCACCAAAAGAGTCTTGTTTCCAATGCAGGAAAGGGGGGGTTCAAAAATGCTATCCATGCGCGACTGCCTGGATTACTGCGATCTGACGGATGAAGAAGTATCGTTGATCGCTGAATTTGAAGGCATCCCAGACGTAATGGCTGGGCAGGTTCTCTGCGGACTGGTACAGACCGATGAGGGTGTTCAATTGCTGGCACGCTGGCTTCAAGAATTGATTGACTATGCTGACGCGGCAGGTTTGCCAGACAAAGCCGCACGGGCGAGGGCGGAATTCAGCCGCTTCTCTTTGGCTCATCAGCTCGCAAACTGAAACAACGTTTCTCTGATTTACGTTCAACCCGGTGGAGCGCGTCATGTTAGGCGGCTCCATCGTTGTTTTTGGGCGTCCGTTGCGCCGCCCGTGCGTCTAACTGGCGCAAGTGGGCCAATTTCTCGGCAATTTTTGCTTCCATGCCGCGCGGCGTCGGGCGATACCAGTGCTGCGGCATCACGCCGTCAGGCAAATAACGCTCGCCAGCGGCGTAGGCTTCCGGCTCGTCGTGCGCGTAACGGTAGCCAAGGCTGTAGCCCAGTTCCTGCATCAATTTGGTTGGCGCGTTGCGCAGGTGCATCGGCACTGGCAGCGAACCGCTTTTTTTGATGAAACGGCGGACGGCGCCAAAAGCCGAGTAAACCGAGTTTGACTTTGCGGCACAGGCCATAAAGATGATTGCTTCAGCCAAAGCAAGCTCGCCTTCAGGCGAACCGAGGCGCTCATAGGCGGCGCAGGCGTTGAGCGCAATTTCAAGCGCGCGCGGGTCGGCTAAACCAATATCTTCGGTGGCCATCCGTACAATCCGGCGTCCAAGGTAAAGCGGGTCCGCGCCGCCATCCAACATACGGCACATCCAGTACAGCGCCGCGTCGGGGTCGGAACCGCGCACCGATTTGTGAAGGGCGGAAATCTGGTCGTAAAACGCCTCGCCGCCTTTGTCGAAACGGCGTAAATCCTTTGAGAGCGCCTGTTCAACAAAATCCGCCGTCACGGTATGGACACCGGAAGTTTCGGCGGCAACCTGTACCTGTTCGATGAGATTCATCAACCGGCGGGCGTCCCCATCCGCAAAACCCGTCATCCGGTCACGCGCTTCAGAATCAAAGGCGAGTTCTGGGCAGCAGAGTCGGCAGGCGCGGTCAAACAGGACGGCCATAGCCTCTAAGTCGAGCGCCTCTAGCACATAGACTGCTGCCCTCGATAACAAAGCGGCGTTGACTTCAAACGAGGGGTTTTCCGTTGTGGCGCCAATAAAAGTGACAAGCCCCTGTTCCACGTAAGGCAGAAAAGCATCTTGCTGTGCCTTGTTGAAGCGATGCACTTCGTCAACAAACAAAATAGTGTGCCGGTCCATTTTGCGGCTCATTTCAGCCCGTGCTACGGCTTCGCGGATTTCTTTAACGCCGGAGAACACGGCGGAAAGCGCGATGAAATCCGCATCAAACCCTTTCGCCATGAGCCGCGCCAGCGTTGTTTTTCCCACGCCGGGCGGCCCCCAGAGAATCATTGAGTGCGGCTTGCCCGACTCGAACGCGAGACGCAGAGGCTTGCCCGGTCCCAAAAGATGCGCCTGTCCCGCAACCTCTTCGAGCGTGGCCGGCCGCATGCGCTCTGCCAAAGGCACCGGCTCGCGGGAAATTTTGCCGGCCCGCTTGGGCCTAGCGGGTTTGTCCGCGCCGAAAAGGTCAGCCCCGTTGCTCATTGCGTTGCGGCAGGGTCGCCCAAAATATCCACGCCCGGCGGGGGAACAAAACGGAAATGCTCTGGGGCAAACGAGGGATTGAGCCGCATATTAGAAAAATCGATAACCGTAATCTGCCCAAAGTTGTCGCGCAAAGCCAGCCGTTGCAGACGTTTGCCGTCGAAACCAAAACGGATAACCTGAAAGCCGTTATTGATGGCATCTCCCTCCGGCGCGGCGGCATTGCCCGCGTTGCCCGTAGGCTGGCGCGGGCGGGCATCCACCCAAGAGAGTTTTTCCGCGCCTTCTGTTCCCTCCCCGCCCGTGCTTTCAGACAAGATGAAATCGCGCTCGATTTCGTTCTGCCCAAACAGGATGGCGGCGGGCGTTGAGCCAAGGGCGTTACCAATGGGGCGTACTGTTACTTGCCGGAGGTCACGGTCCCACGACCACAACTGTTTGCCATCGCCCACCAACAGTTGCGGATAGGGCAAATCGTATTCCCAGCGGAATTTTCCGGGACGCGAAAAAGAAAATTTACCCGACGATTTTTGAGGCGGCTGGCCGTTGTTGCCGCTAACCGTCTGCTGAAACTCGCCTTCCGCCCCACGGGTCGCGGCCACAAACTGCCGCAGATAGTCTGCCGCACCTGCCGCCGCCGCGTTACATGCCACAAAAAACAAAAGAGCGGCAAGGCCGCCACGGAGTCTTTTCATGTATTCATTCCTCTGATATAGGCGGTGCCAGCACTTCGCGGTTGCCGTTGGCTCCCACCGGAGTCACCACCCCATTGCGTTCCATTTGTTCGATAAGGCGGGCCGCCCGGTTGTAGCCGATGCGCAAATGGCGTTGCACCAGCGAAATCGAAGGCCGCCGCGTTTTGATGACCACGGCAACTGCTTTGTCGTAAAGGCCATCGTCAGAATCCCCGCCCCCTCCCCCGCTTTCAAAATCGAAACCGTCAGAATCATCTACGGCGGGCGTCAAAATGCCGTCTACATAATCGGGCTTGCCGTTTTTCTTGAGATGGTCAACTACTTTGTGGACTTCGCCATCCGCCACAAACGCGCCATGAACCCGCATCGGCAACCCCGTACCCGGCGCGAGATAAAGCATGTCACCCATGCCAAGCAACGTTTCAGCGCCCATTTGGTCAAGGATGGTACGCGAGTCGACCTTGCTTGATACTTGGAAAGCAATCCGGGTGGGAACGTTCGCTTTGATGAGTCCTGTGATGACATCGACCGAAGGGCGCTGCGTGGCCAGAATCAGATGGATACCGGCAGCGCGCGCTTTCTGCGCTAGGCGGGCAATCAATTCTTCCACCTTCTTGCCCACCACCATCATCATGTCCGCCAGTTCGTCGACAATGACCACGATGTACGGCATGGGTTCAAGCCGTTCGGGTTCCTCTGGGGTAATCGAAAATGGGTTGACGAGCGGCTTGCCTGCTTTGCGCGAATCGATGATTGCTTTGTTGAAGCCGGCAAGGTTACGCACCCCCATCGCGGCCATAAGCCGATAGCGCCTGTCCATTTCGCCTACGCACCAGTTGAGCGCGTTGGCGGCGTGCTTCATGTCCGTCACGACCGGGGCCAGCAGGTGCGGGATGCCTTCGTAAATGGAGAGTTCCAGCATCTTGGGGTCGACCATGATGAGCCGGACTTGGTCTGGCGTGCTCTTGTAGAGCAGGGACAAAATCATGGCGTTAATCCCCACCGATTTGCCGGAGCCTGTGGTCCCCGCCACCAGCAGGTGGGGCATTTTGGCTAAGTCCGCCACCACCGGCTGCCCGCCGATGTCTTTGCCTAGCGCCACAGTGAGCGTGGCGTTCATGTCGTTATAGGCTTTTGAGCCAAGAATTTCCGACAACCGCACGGTCTGACGCCGGGCATTGGGCAATTCAAGCGCGATGCACGACTTTCCGGGCACGGTCTCGACCACGCGGATGGAAACCAGCGAGAGCGCCCGCGCTAAGTCTTTTGCGAGACTCACCACCTTAGCGCCCTTGACGCCGACCGCCGGCTCAACCTCATAACGGGTAATCACCGGCCCCGGATAAGCGGCCAGCACTTTGACCTCAACCCCAAAATCCGCCAGTTTGGTTTCGATTAAGCGGGAGGTGAATTCAATGGCATCGTCCGTAGGCAGTTCGCCATGAATAACCGTTGCGACATCCAGCAAATTTAACGACGGCAGGCTACTGCCTTCCACAAAAGAGAACGTCTGCTGCCGCTCTTTATCCATACGGGATGAGCGCGGCGCTTGCTGGACGGCGGGTTCGATGCGTAAAGGCGCGGGCGGCTCTTGTTCCGTTTTCTTCTTGCGGCGGGCCTGTACCGTTTCCTCGCGCTTCGCGGAAAGCCTGTAGCCCACCAGACGGTCCCGGCAACGCTGGAAAAACGAAAATGCCCCTAGCGCAACCCGTTCCAGAAAACCGCCGATATGCTCTGCGACTGAAAGCCACGACACTCCGGTAAAAAGCGACAGCCCAATTGCCAGCAAAGCCAACAACAATAACGTGCCGCCTGTCTGCCCGAAATTCTGCATTAGATTCCAGACCACATCGCCTAATATCCCGCCGGTCTCAGACGGCAGTTTGCCTTTTAGGCTCTCTAGACCTTGAAAACGCTGTCTTTCTAATGCGCTGCTGCTCAAGAGCACCAGACAAAACCCAAAAAAAATAACGAAAAACGACCGCCGGTCAATCGTCAGCCGTTTGCGCAGCCGCAAAAACCCCCACACCTGCACATAGCCCAGAAACACGACCCACCACCAAGCTGAAATCCCGTGCAGGTGAAGAAGCCCGTCAGCGAGGTACGCGCCAAAAGTCCCGCCCGGGTTGGCGACGCGGGTACTGGCAGCATTTGACCAGCACGGGTCAGCCTTGTTATAGCCGTGCAAAACAAGACCGACGTATAGCGACAGAACCCCGAGGACTAGCCAGCGCGCTTCCTGCAACAGCAGGGAAATCTTTTCAGGCAAGGGGCGGGACGGAGAACGCTGGGACATGGAAAAGGAGGGTAACAATTAAAACGAAGCGTTGGATTATAGCGCCGAGCACCCGGCTTCCCTATCCCATTCAAACAATACAAAACCCACGCCGCTTCCCAACCCCTGGCGGCAAGGAAGCGGCGTGGGCGGCACGCCGGCCAGATGCAGCAATCAGACGTTGCTGCCTAGGCGTTCGTGCAGGATGATGCCGCGAGGCGTTTCTTCGATGAGGCCCTGCTGGCCGAGGTCTTTCATCACCCGGCTGACCATTTCACGCGAAGCGCCAATCATGCGGGCGATGTCTTGCTTGGAAATTTTGTGCGCCACAACGGTTTCGCCGTTGACGTCTTCAGCCATTTCTAGCAACAGGCGCGCTACGCGGCCATAGACATCCATCAAAGCAAGGCTTTCTATCTTGCGGTCAGCATCACGCAGACGCTCCGCTAAATTGCACATGATGCGCCAAGCCACTTCAAAATGGTCTTGCATCAACTGGCGGAAAGCCTGTTTTGTTACCGTGACTAAGTCAGACGCCACAACAGGAATCACCGAGGCAGAACGCGGTTGGTCGCCGAACATCCCCATTTCGCCAAAGACTTGCCCTTGGCCAAGAATAGAAAGGATGACTTCGCGCCCGTCTTCGTCACTGACCACAACCTTAAGACTGCCAGTCAGCACAAAGTAAACATAATCGGTACGCTCACCTGCGCGTACCACCGATTGGCCGCGTGGGTAGTGCCGCATCATTGCCACTTGGGCAACGGAACTGAGCACTTCATCGGACAATCCGGCAAACAGTGGAAAGGTTTTCAACGCTGTGGTCGAAACAAGGGCAGGCCGATTCATAGGATAGTTAATTACAAATGAAAGGTCACGATATACCCATTTCTACAGAAGCCAAAACGCCCCCCGCAGAAAGGATCCCCACGGAAACCGTACCACAGGCAAGCCAAACGGACAGTTCCATGCATAATTCGTGTAAGTATAACCATTTATTTCTTAATTGACATTCGCTTTTACCAAGAATTGGCGTTCCATTGCTTACGGCTATAATCCGCTATCCCTTGTTTTTTCCCCGTACTCCTATGACTACAGAACATTCCCGCCTACTCATCCTCGGTTCTGGCCCTGCTGGCTACACTGCCGCTATCTATGCCGCCCGCGCCAATCTCGCGCCCTTGCTCATTACAGGGCTTGCCCAAGGCGGCCAGCTAATGACCACGACCGAGGTCGATAATTGGCCCGCCGACGCGGATGGCGTTCTGGGTCCCGATTTAATGGCCCGATTCCTAAAACACGCCGAACGCTTCAATACCCGCATCGTGTTCGACCATATCCACACCGCCCAACTTCAAAGCCGCCCGTTCCGGCTGATAGGCGACTCCAACGAATACACGTGCGACGCCCTCATCATCGCCACCGGCGCCACGGCACGTTATCTCGGCCTGCCTTCTGAAGAAAAATTCGCCGGCCGCGGCGTTTCAGCCTGTGCCACGTGCGACGGTTTTTTTTACCGGAACCGCGATGTCGCCGTTATCGGCGGCGGCAATACCGCTGTTGAAGAGGCGCTCTACCTCGCCAACATCGCCAATAAAGTGACGCTAGTCCACCGCCGCCAAACATTCCGCGCCGAAAAAATCATGGTCGATAAGCTCATGGAAAAAGTCGCCGCCGGAAAAATCGAACTGGCGCTTGACTACACACTCGACGAAATTCTCGGAGACGCATCCGGTGTTACCGGCATGCGCATCCGCCATGCCGCCAACAGCGAAACACGCGAAATTGCCGTGCACGGCGTATTTATCGCCATTGGCCATCAACCCAATACCGATATTTTTGCCGGGCAGCTTGACATGGACAGCGGCTACCTCATCACACAAGGCGGACGTCACGGCGAAGTCACCCAAACCAGCATTCCCGGCGTTTTTGCCGCAGGCGACGTGCAAGACCCCATTTATAAACAAGCTATCACCAGTGCCGCCAGCGGCTGCCAAGCCGCGCTGGATGCTGAACGTTATCTTGATGGCCTGACTGCTTGAAGGCTACCCACAGGTACTGCCGGATTTCTGGTGTTGTGCCTGCGCCTATCGCCGCCTTCTGCCAAAACCCACAACCGCCCTACACCCACAAGAGACGTCAGTCCCCGTTCCCCGTCTCCGGCGGCAGAATTGAACTGATGGGGTCGTCGGGCGCTATAACGCCGGGGTCTGCTGGGGGCGGCGCGGGTTGCTCAGTGTCCGGTTCGATGTCGGGAACAGGGACTCGTGATTCGAGCATGATTGCGACGCGGCGGTTACGTGCCCTGCCCGCTTCAGTGGCGTTGTCGGCAATGGGGCGCTGGTCGGCATAGCCTGCGGCGGTGAGGCGGTTCGGGGAGACTCCGCTTTCGGTGAAAAGCCGTACCACCGAGGACGCGCGGGCGGATGACAGCTCCCAATTAGAGGGGAAACGCAGGTTATTGATGGGCGTGTTGTCGGTGTGCCCTTCTACCATGACGGGGAATTCTGCTGATGAAATAACTTCCCCGACAGCCCGTAGCGCGGCGTTGGCTTGGGTGCCCAGTTCGGAGCCGCCGGGCGCGAAAAGTACGCTGGCGTTGATTTCAACCGTTATGCCAAACGCGCCTTCTGTCACCCTCACTTGGCCGTTTCCCTCCAGCGGCCCTAGCACACGGCGGATGTCGACGGCTATGTCGCGCATTTTTTGCGCGGCGCGCTGGCGCACCTCTGCGCGTTTATCGGGCGGGGCAGACCGTTTAATGGCGGGGACCGGCAGCGTAATCGGGGGCGGTAACGCCTGTTCCCCCAAGCGGTTGCTGCTGGCGCTGTTGAACGCTTGCACTAATGAATTGGAAAGAATCCGGTATTTGCCTTCGTTAATGCTGCTTAACGAGTACATCACCACAAAAAAAGCAAAAAGCAGCGTGATGAAATCAGCATACGACACGAGCCAGCGTTCGGTATTTTCGTGCTCTCCCAGACGCGGTCTGCGGCGGCGTGTCATATCAGCACCTCTCCCTATTGAACGTACCCGCGCATACGGCTTTCAATAATGCGCGGGTGGTCGCCGCTGGCGATGCCGATAAGCCCGTCTATGACCATTTCGCGGCAACTCGCCATAGCGCCGATATGGGAACTGATTTTTTTATGGATGGGCAAAAACACGAGATTGGCAAGCCCCACGCCGTAAATAGTGGCCACAAACGCCACGGCAATGCCCGCGCCAAGCCGCGTGGGGTCAGAGAGGTTTTCCATCACGTGAATCAGCCCGAGTACCGCGCCCAAGATACCAATTGTGGGCGAATAACCGCCCGCGCTTTCCCAGATGCGGGCACACAGGCGCAAACGTGTAGCCCATGTGTCAATTTCGATTTCAAGCGATTCACGCAAATGTGACGGCTCAACGCCGTCGACGAGCATTTGCAGGCCGCGCTGCGTAAAAGGGTCATCCGTACTGTCAATGCTGCGTTCGAGTATAAGCAGCCCGTCCCGGCGGGCCATGACGCCCCATTCTGAAATTTGCGCGATGAGTCTTTCATGGCTGACCAAAGGCGGAAAGAAAACCCACCTCAGTAGCTTGACGCCATCCAGAAAAACACGCGGCGTACTCTGCAAAAGCACCGCCCCCATCGTCCCGCCCACCACAATCAGGAACGCGGCGGGCTGGACCAACGAGCCAATATGCCCGCCTTCCACCACTTGCCCGCCCAGAATGGCGCCCAGCCCGAGGAGGATGCCAATGAGACTGATGCTATCCATGCTCGCGCCCCAATATCTTGACGCGCAGACGCGCTACGGCCTGACTATGCAATTGGCAGACACGCGACTCGGTCACGCCCATCACCTCGCCAATTTCTCGCAAGTTGAGGTCCTCGTCGTAGTAGAGCGCCATCACCATTTTTTCGCGTTCTGGTAGGTTTTGGATAGCCTCCACCAGCCGGGCCTTCGAGTCAGCATCTTCAAGAATAGCGAGCGGGTTATCTTCTTCCTGCCCGAAATGCCGGTCCAGATAATCCTCGCCGTTCTCGGTAGCAAAATCATCAAAATAAATAAGTTGATGCCCCCGCGCTTCTTGGAGCATGTCTTGGTATTCAGACAGGCTGATGCCGAGATGGTTAGCAATTTCGGACTCGCCCGGCGGCCTGCCGTTTTCCTGTTCGAGCGTGTTAATGGCTGATTCGATGCGCCGCATATCGCGCCGCGCGCCACGCGGTGCCCAATCGGCCTCGCGCAAACCGTCGAGCATCGCGCCCCGGACGCGCTGTATGGCATAAGTCTCAAATTGAGCGCCCATGCCTTCCTCAAAACGGTTTATCGCATCCAGCAAGCCCATCATGCCGTTTTGTATGAGGTCCTCCACCTCCACGCTGGCTGGCAGTCTCGACATCATTTGGTAGGCAAGGCGTTTGACGAGCGGCGCGTAAGACACCACCAGACTATCTACATTGAGCCGGCCTTCAGTGTCTTGCGTCATCGTTTATCCAGATACGGAACCCGCTACCCGCCATGTTCCGGCATTCGCGCCAGCGAGCCGGCGAAGAAATGCCGCGCCTGTTTCGCGTGCCAAAGGAGGCGCTGGCGTGCGGGTTAGGCCGGCCGCAAGGTCATCGTGTTCAACCTCGCCAAGCCAAAGTAGCGGTACACCGATATGTTGACGCACTAACGCCTGTAGCGAAATGAAAAAATTCCGCCCGTCCTCTGCGTTTCTTGCCCGTGCTACGGCAACGTGCATAGAACCCGCCCCGGCTACGGATAATTGCTTGATGATTTGGTATGCCTCGCTGGCCCCGCTAGCACTGGCTTCAGCCACCAGCAAACGTTGCGGGGCAGCTTGCACAAAGGGCGACGGGTCTTGAGCCGAATCACGTCCGGCATGGATAAGCACGAATCCCGCATGGCGGTGCAGGACGCGCAGGGCTTCAAGCAGGCAAGCCCGGCGCGCTTCGTCTAGCAAAGGCAGTGCCAGCGCAGCGGCGGCGGCGGGCACACGCCCGAAAAGCCCCGCGACAGGCTGCAACAGTCCGGCCAGCGTGAGGCGCCCGTCCAGCATTTGCAAAAGGTCAGGGCCGGGAGGCAGTCCCAAAGAAGCGGCCAGAGCTTCGTCACCCACCGCCTCATCCAGTAACAGCACTTTCCGGTGGCCTCTGGCAATACGCTGCGCCGCCAGAATCGCATGATGGGCGCGGTAACGTCCCGTCGCGTAAAAAGCAGCCACCGCCGGAGGCGTCTGCCGGAACAGCCGCCGCAAACCGGCCGCTTGGTCTTCCCGTCCGTCAATCATTTCAGGCTCCCCCCGCGCTCAACATCGCGCCGGTCGCATCGTTATCAAACTGCCACAACGCCTCATCAGAAGGCGGGCGCAGGGCGCGCTGTAACAGGTCAGCATGGCTTGGCAAATGCAAATCTTCTGGGACCCGCTGCCCATTGGCGATGTAACGCACGTCAAGTTCATGCCTCAAGGCAGTATCAATTGCGGGCGCAAGCGAGACGGCTTCATCCACTTTGGTCAAAATGCAGCCCGCCACCTCCGGCCCGGCAAAAGACTTCACTACATCGTCAAGCGTATCGCCCCGGCAAGTCGCGTTGAGCAGCAGCAACCGCCGGACAGCGCCCGCTTCGGAGAGCATGGAGGCTTGCGCCATCACCATGCGGTCGCGCTGGTTCATGCCCATCGTATCAATGAGCACAAGGCGCTTGCCGCGTAAATCCAGCAACGTTTGGCGCAATTCAGCGGCATCACGGACCGAAAAAACCGGCACGCCCAGAATACGGCCATAAATACGGAGTTGCTCTTGTGCGCCAATACGGTAGCCGTCGGTTGTGATGAGCGCCAGATGCCCCGTGCCATGACGTGTCACAAAACGTGCGGCTAGCTTGGCAACGGTTGTCGTTTTGCCGACCCCGGTAGGACCGACGAGCGCATAAATACCGCCCTCGTCAATCACCTCATTTTCGCCCGAGGCGATTTTCAAGCGTTTTCCGAGCGCAGAACGCAAGACTTCATGCGCCGATTCCAACGTCGCGTCCCGTCCGATGGACTCGGCAAGCTGGCGCGATAGCGTTGGGGAAAACCCCGCCGAGAGCAATTGCCCAAGCATCCGGGCACGGACGGGAGCGTGGGCACGGGTTTCGTACCAAGAAAAACCTGCGAATTCGCGTTCAATCACGCCGCGGATCCCTGCCAGTTCATTCATTAGGCGGGTATTGGTTTCTTGGAGTATGCGGATGTTATCAATATCCTCGCCCCCGCCCTTACGCGCCAGTATGTCTTGCCCCGCATCCGGTTTTTCGGGCTTCACAGGCTTCTTCACGGGCACGGCGCGCTCCGGCGTGTCAATCCGGGGCGGCGTAAAGGGGCGGATGACAGGCCGCTGTAACGATGCGGCTTCCCGGCGCGGCGCCCCATCCGCAAGATTGCGCGGGACCGCATTCGCCGCAAGCCGGGAAAGCGTGACGTGAAAATCGCTCTCGTCATCCGGGCCGCGCTCGCTAAGCGGCTTGGGCATCTCGCGGCGGGCAGGCGGGCGGGCGGGCGTATGCAGCGAATCAATGGCATCAGGCGGCAAGGCTAGGATTTCAACCCCGCCCTCCACCGCCCGGTTAGACAACACGATGGCGTCCGCGCCCAGTTCCGCCTTCAAATCCCGCAGGGCTTCACGGGTGGAAGACGCAAAAAAACGCTTGACTTTCATAGCTTAGACTCCGGCAGTACGCACCAAGGCGCATTTTGCCGTTGATTATGCGGCGCTGTCTGGCGCGCGCATGACGGAAATAAACCGGGGTTTCAGCCGCTTATCAGAAAGCAAGAAATCGGGTATCGGAACTCGGAATGGCCGCATAGCGAATAAGTCAATTGATTTAATGTTAATAATTTGATACCGAGCGTGAAATTTTTCCTTTCCATGCCGCAATTTCATATCCAAATTAAAAAATTCATGAAGTTTTGCAAGTTTTTATTTTTCTAAGGCATATAACGTGAAATCCTTCACGCCATCATATAAAAATAGTATATACCGCGACAGTTTATACCTCGCACCCTCTAACATCATTTAATGATTATATTAAATTTTCAAATTTCAATGAGTTATAATAATCTTAATTTTTTCAGTTTTCACTTACAATAGTTCTGCACTGCAATTAAATTTGTCTTGGCAGATAAGTATATATACGTATTTTCAATAATAAACACGTAGAATATGATGCGTCCCTGTTATATGCCGCATATCAGGTTTGTTGAGGTATTCTTTCTAAGCAAACGATATCTCGAAAAGGAGATTCAATGCCTCCGAATAAATTACGGAATGTTCAGTCTGACCGAGTGCGCTTTCATCTGGATTCGCTGAAATGTTCCGCTTAAACTCGTTTCGCTCCCGCGTCATTGGGTGGTGCGCTTTAATGGGCGTCATCATGCTTACTTTGATGCTGGCTATCAACCTGCAATCCATCAAAGAACAATTCGCCCAACAAATCGAAACCCAGATTGAATACACCCGGAACGCTTACCAATCATCGCTCGCCACGCCGTTAGCCGTCCAAGATTATGGGACCCTGCACGACATCGTTAACTTGTGGAACAAATCAAATGATGTCCAGTATGTTGTTGTGACCGATACAGACGGCCAGCGTCTTGCCTCTGCCGGGCTAGGGGACGTGCCGCTACCAGAACTAGGCAAAAAAGACTCTGTCTATAACGTCCGCTTTGATATTACCTATGCCGGGCAAAACTACGGCTTTGTGCAATATGGGCTGTTAACGCGGCCACTCGACATCGCCCGGGAAAAGCTCATTCTCTACAACACGCTCGGCGCGCTCATCGGCGTTCTTATTTCGAGTGTCTTATTGTTTGTTTTATCACGCCACATTGTTAAGCCATTGATTAACTTGGGGCAAGCGGCAGAACATATCAGTTCCGGCAACTACGACATTAAAATTGAATCGCCCGGAGTTTCCGAATTGGACACCCTGCTAAAACATTTCAGGGTAATGGCGCTCACCGTCAGCAGCAAAATTTCACTGCTCGAATGGCAGGCTCAGCATGACGCGCTAACCGATGCTTTCAACCGACGCGCATTTGAAAAACGCACATCCGAATTGCTTGAAGACCCCAGCGTCACTGACGTGACCATGCTGTACATTGACCTCGACCAGTTCAAAGCCATCAATGACAATTTTGGCCACAGCGCGGGCGACATTTTGCTCACCCGCGTAGCCCACCTGCTCGAATCACGCCTAAACAATGCCTTTGTCGCCCGCATTGGGGGCGATGAATTCGGGGCCATCATCGCCACAGAGCCGGGGCAAAACATTCAGGCCGTCGCGCAGACCATCATTGACGACATCTCAAACATTCACTTTGAATGGGAAGGCCAAACTTACCGTGTCGGCGCCAGCATCGGCGTTGCTTCTAGCAGCATCCTCGCCACGCGCTCATTCAGGGAACTGATGATTGCCGCGGATACGGCCTGTTTTGGCGCGAAGGAACTGGGCCGCAACCGCATCCAAGTCTACCGTCCCAATGATGACTATTTCCGCCAGCGCCGCGAAGAACTGCGTAGCGTCGCGCAGCTCGACAACATGCTGGCGCACAACCGTTTCTCCCTCCATTACCAGCGTTTCACCCCGCTTGCGGGCAACCGGC
Source organism: Azoarcus sp. (assembly GCA_031257305.1). Taxonomy (GTDB): domain Bacteria; phylum Pseudomonadota; class Gammaproteobacteria; order Burkholderiales; family Rhodocyclaceae; genus WRNU01. The sequence goes on along the minus strand of JAIRPB010000205.1, from coordinate 1,873 downwards.
CGTCACATGCCGAGATATTGCTCCGTGTCAAAAACCCTGACGGCAGCATCGATACCCCCGGCAACCTTATCCATGCGGCAGAACGCTACAACATGATGCCGCGCATCGACCACTGGGTTATCAAAAGCGCCTGCGACCAAATCGCGCAATGGGAAAAAGAAAAGCGCGATACGGGCATTGAATGTTTCAGCATCAACGTATCAGGCGCGAGCCTCTCCGATGAACGCTTCCCGGATTTCGTCCTAGAACAAATCCGTTTTAGCGGCGTTTCCCCCAAAAAACTCTGTTTTGAGATTACCGAAAGCAGCGCCGTTGCCAATCTCGACCCGGCACTGCGCTTTATTGAAAGTGTGCGGCGGGCAGGGGCCACCGTGGCGCTGGACGACTTCGGCAGCGGCCTTTCATCGTTCGGCTATCTCAAACGTTTCCAAGCCGATTACTTAAAAGTAGACGGCATGTTCATCAGCAGCATTGATAATGACGCCGCCAATTTTGCGACCGTCAAAGCCATCATCACCCTCGCCCGCGCGCATGGCCTAAGAACCGTCGCCGAATATGTGCACAGCAGCAGCATCCTCCAAACTATCCGGGAAATCGGCATCGACTATGCCCAAGGGTTCCACTGCCACGAACCCGAACCGCTCGAAACGCTGCCCAACAGGCGGGTTGTATACATTGCCTAGAGCAACTCTGGACAACCCAAACTGACCCCCGTCATTACGGGGCGCACAGCACACCAAAACGTAAGGCAAGCATCCTTGCTTGCTCAAACTGTATCCCGTCATTGCGAGGCGCAAAGCGCCGGGGCAATCCAAAAAGGCCGTCACCGCAGGAACATGGATTGCTTCGCCTTCGGCCCGCAATGACGGGCTTTGATTTGTTCAGGGCATCCCTAGAGCCGGGGGTATCAAACTATAATCCGCAGTTCTTCCACTACCGCTTGGAACACGCTGTGACTTCCCCCCTCTTTGAATCCAACATCAAAAGCCTGCCGCTCCTCGGGCGCGGCAAAGTCCGTGACATTTACGCGGTAGGCAGCACCCAGCTACTCATCGTCGCCAGCGACCGCCTCTCCGCGTTCGATGTCATCCTGCCCGACCCCATCCCCGACAAAGGCCGGGTACTCACCCTAACGGCCAGTTTCTGGTTTGAGCGGCTCCAGCACATCATCCCCAACCACCTCACCGGCATCGACCCAGAATCTGTCGTAGCCCCTAGCGAACGCGAACAAGTCCGCGGCCGTGCATTGGTCGTCGAACGCCTCAAACCCCTGCCCATTGAAGCGGTAGTGCGCGGCTATGTTATCGGCTCTGGCTGGAAAGACTACCAAGCCACCGGCACAATCTGCGGCATCGCCCTGCCCCCGGGACTGCGCCAAGCCGCCCAATTGCCGCAACCCATCTTCACCCCGGCCACAAAAGCCGAAACAGGCGAACACGACGAAAACATCACTTTCGAGCAAGCCAAAGCGCACTGCGCCTCTGCCCTCGGCGCACACGGCACGGCGCTCGCTGAACAGGCACGGGATGCCGCCATCGCCCTATACGTTGAAGCCGCCCGCTACGCCTCCGGGCGCGGCATCATCATCGCCGACACCAAATTTGAATTCGGCGTCGACGCCTCGGGCACATTACGCCTCATCGACGAGGCGCTCACCCCCGACTCCTCGCGCTTCTGGCCCGCGTCCGAATACAGCGAAGGCATCAGCCCGCCTTCTTACGATAAACAATACGTGCGTGACTATCTCGAAACCCTAGACTGGAACAAAAAAGCCCCCGGTCCCAAACTACCCGAAAAAGTCATCGAACAAACGGCCGCAAAATACCGCGAGGCGTATACAAGGCTGACGGGGCTGGCGCTGGGGTAAAAATAA
>JAIRPB010000211.1 GCA_031257305.1 Azoarcus sp. | reverse complement strand
CAGTACGCCATTGTTTTCCAGTTTGGCGAAGTCAAGAGAGTTATCAAGGAGCCGGGGCTGGAATTCAAAGTGCCGCTTATCCAGAACGTGCGCTTTTTTGACCGGCGGACCCAAACGATGGACCGGCTTGAAATGGGCCAGCTTGAGCAGATGAGATTCATCACCTCCGAGAAGCAAAACGTGGTGGTGGATTACTTCGTTAAATGGAGAATTTCCGACCCCCAAATCTACTTCCAGTCTTTGGGCGATGCCGTAGGGGGCCAGTCACCTGCCGCCAGGCGCATCTACCAAGTCGTTGATGCTGGGTTGCGCGAAGAGTTTGGCAAACGCAAAGTGCATGATGTTATCTCTCCCCAGCGTGACGCCATCATGTCGCAAATGAGCAAACGCGCCAACGATGACGTAAAAAGAGTGGGCGTGGAAATTATTGATGTGCGGCTCAAGCGCGTTGAATATCCCGAAGAAGTCTCCAAAAACGTCTACGATAGAATGAGAGCGGAAAGAGAGCGCGTTGCCAACGAGCGCCGTTCCCGTGGCGCGGCAGAGTCCGAACGGATACGGGCTGATGCGGACCGCCAGCGTGAAGTCATCGTAGCCGAGGCTAACAAAGACGCTTTGCAGATTAAGGGCGAAGGCGACGCTAAAGCCGCTGCCACCTATGCCGAGGCTTTCAAGGCCGACCCAGAGTTCTACTCGTTCTACCGCAGTCTGGAGGCGTACCGTAATTCTTTTGGAAGCAAAGAGGACTTCATCGTTATCGCGCCGGATTCGGATTTCTTCAAATACCTGAAAACCCCCCAAGGCAAGCGTTAGGAATAGCCTCAAATGGGCAACAACCTGCTATCCGCCATTGCCCTGATGCTGATTCTTGAAGGGTGCATCCCGTTCACCGCGCCCACCCTCTGGCGGGAAATTTTCCGCCATCTCACTGCCATGCGGGATGGCCAGATTCGCTATATCGGCCTTTCATCCATCCTAGCGGGGCTGGCTCTGCTGGCCTTGATTACGCTCTGGAACTGATTGCTCATGCGTTGGGTTTTGCCCGATTTCGTCCAAGATGTTCTCCCGGTAGAAGCCGCACGTCTCGAAGATATACGGCGGCGTCTGCTAGATGCCTTCCGTGTACGCGGCTACCGTTTGGTGATGCCGCCGCTCATTGAATACCTTGATGCGCTTACCACTGGCGCGGGGCAGGATTTGCGGCTGTGCACCTATCAGCTGGCAGACCAACTTTCCGGCCGGGTCATGGGCGTGCGGGCCGACATGACTCCCCAAGTCACGCGCATCGACTCGCATCTGCTTAACAGCACCGGGGTTTCGAGACTCTGCTATTGCGGCAGCGTCCTGCGCACGCGCCCTTCCTCGCTCACCGCCACTCGCGAGCCGTTGCAATTGGGGGCAGAACTCTACGGCCACGCGGGGCTAGAAGCCGATATTGAGATTCTCCGCCTGCTTGCCGAAACCCTGCGGCTTGTAGACGTTCCCCTCATGCGGTTCGATATTGGCCATGTCGGGCTTTTCCATGCGCTGGCCGACCATGCCGCGCTCAACGATGCTGTGCGCGAAGAAGCCTTCTGCTTGTTGCAAGGCAAAGATATTGGCGGGCTGGGCGCCTTGCTAAGCAACGTTAAAGACCATTCAGCGCGGGAAGCCATTCTCGTTTTGCCCGAACTCTACGGCGGCGCAGAAACACTGGATGTAGCCGAGGCACGTCTGCCGCGCATCCCCGCAGTCAGTGCCGCGCTTGGGGATTTGCGGCGGTTGGCCCATGAATTGGCTGATTTGCCGTTGGGGTTCGATTTAGCTGACTTGCGCGGCTACCACTATCACAGCGGCTTGGTGTTTGCGGCCTACGGCGGCGGCGCACATGCCGCGCTGGCCTTGGGCGGGCGGTACGACCATGTGGCTGAAGCCTTTGGGCGCGCCCGTGCGGCAACCGGATTTAGCCTTGACTTGCGGGAACTCGTAGGCTGTCTGCCCGTGGCGGCGCTGCCTGATGCCATCCTTGCCCCAACAGGAAAGGACCCGGCGCTACAAGATGAGATTTCAAGATTGCGGGCAGCGGGTGAAGTTGTCATCGACGCGCTGCCCGGTCACGAAGGGACTTGGAAGGAAGTTGGCTGTCACCGTCAATTAGCAAAGCGCGAGGGGCGCTGGACGGTTATCGCACTTGGAGAATAAACATGGCGAAAAACGTAGTCGTTGTCGGTACGCAGTGGGGCGATGAAGGCAAAGGCAAAATCGTAGATTGGCTCACAGACCACGCGCAAGGCGTAGTGCGTTTCCAAGGCGGGCACAACGCGGGGCACACCCTCGTGGTGGGCAATAAAGAATACAAACTTAACCTTGTCCCGTCTGGCATCGTGCGTGAAGGCGTGGCGTGTTTCATTGGCAACGGCGTGGTGCTGGACATCCACCACCTGCTACATGAAATCCGGGCGTTGGAATCGGGCGGTATCGACGTGCGCCGCAGGCTCCGGGTGAGTCCCGGATGTCCGCTCATCCTCCCCTACCACAGTGCGCTCGACCATGCGCGGGAAGCCGCGAAATCTGCCGGGGAAAAAATCGGCACCACCGGCAAAGGCATCGGTCCTGCTTATGAGGACAAAGTCTCTCGCCGTGCGTTGCGCGTCTACGACCTCTTCGACCGCGGCCGTTTTGCTGACAAACTCCGGGGCGTCCTCGACTACCACAATTTTGTCCTCACCCGTTACCTCAACGCTAACCCCGTTGATTTTCAATCTATTTTTGACCAAGCCCTACGTGATGGCGAAGAACTTCGCCCGCTTGTGACGGATGTATCCGCCGAACTCCATGCCATCAACAAAAACGGCGGCTCGCTTCTTTTTGAAGGGGCGCAGGGCACGTTGCTTGATGTCGACCACGGTACCTATCCGTTCGTCACCTCCAGCAATTGCGTTGCCGGCCAAGCCGCCGCCGGTTCTGGCTTGGGGCCGGGAAGCCTTCATTATGTGCTAGGCATTGTCAAAGCCTATTGCACAAGAGTGGGCGGCGGGCCGTTTCCCACTGAACTCGACATTGAAACCGCAGGCACTCCCGGCGAACAGATGTCTACCCGCGGCCGCGAATTCGGCACCGTCACCGGCCGCAAACGCCGCTGCGGCTGGCTTGACCTCGCCGCGCTCAAGCGTTCCATCATCATCAACGGCGTCACAGGGCTGTGCATCACCAAGCTCGACGTGCTAGACGGTTTAGCCGAACTCAAGTTAGGCGTTGGCTACATGCTTGACGGCCAACGCACCGAACTCCTCCCGCTAGGCGCGGAAGAAGTCAGCCAATGCCGCCCGGTTTTCGAGACGTTGCCCGGCTGGAAAACATCGACCGTAGGCGCAAAAAACTGGAGTGACTTGCCGCAAGAAGCGCGGACCTACCTGCACCGTATCGAAGAAATCTGCGAAATTCCCATCGACGTAATTTCCACCGGCCCAGAGCGGGAAGAAACCATTTTGCGTAGGCATCCGTTCGGTGTGTAAGGCGAATTGTCCGTAACAGCGGGGAGTCGGCGCATGTTGAAACGCTATTTTCTCCGCATGCGCGGCGCGGCGCGGAAAGCCGCCAGAAAAAGCCCCGCCGAAATCATCTGGTCTTGGTTAGGCGCGTTTGCCGGCATCTGGCTTGTCTGGGTATTCAACGAATTTCTTGGCCTGCCCGGCACAGCCAATCTCTACCTTATCGGCTCTTTCGGCGCATCGGCGGTACTACTCTACGGCGCACCCGCCGCAGAATTATCACAGCCCAGAAACCTGATTGGCGGACACGCCATCTCTGCCATCGTCGGTGTGGCCTGTGCCCTGCTATGCCCGCCAAATGTTGCGTTGGCGTCAGCACTCGCCGTCTCAACCGCCATTGCCGCCATGCACCTCACGCAAACGTTGCATCCCCCGGGCGGCGCCACCGCGCTTATCGCGGTCATCGGCGGCGATTCCGTGCGCGAATTGGGCTTTACTTATGCGTTATCCCCGGTTTTGTCGGGCGCAGTTGTGATGCTTCTGGTAGCACTGCTCGTCAACAACCTTTCGTCGAATGAACCCCGGCACTACCCGAAACACTGGTTTTGATTTGCGGCCGTCGGCGTTGCGTTGCCCGTTCGTATCACCCGTCCCTGATTCTGATAGAATCCACCTTTTTCATTTTTTGAAAGGGTGGCTTCCAACGCCAGCCCAAGGAAATTACCACATGAAAACCGCCCAAGAACTCCGCTCTGGCAATGTCATCATGGTCGGCAGCGACCCGCTGATCGTCCAGAAAGCCGAATACAACAAATCAGGCCGAAACGCTGCCGTGGTGAAGATGAAGCTCAAAAACCTGCTCACCGGCGCGCCTGCGGAATCCGTATACAGAGCCGACGATAAGTTTGAGATTGTCGTCCTTGACCGCAAGGAAGTTTCCTACTCCTACTTCGCCGATCCCATGTACGTATTCATGGACAGTGAATACAACCAGTACGAAGTCGAAGCGGAAAACATGGCTGATGCCCTCAAATACCTTGAAGACGGCCTCCCCTGCGAAGTCGTGTTCTACAACGGCAAAGCCATTTCGGTGGAACTGCCCAACAGCGTCGTGCGCGAAGTCACCTACACCGAGCCTGCCGTGAAGGGCGATACTTCCGGCAAAGTCATGAAACCCGCCCGGATTGGGACGGGTTTTGAATTGCAAGTGCCCGCCTTTATCGAAATTGGCGACAAAATAGAAATCGACACCCGCACTGACGAATACCGTAACCGGGTGAAATAAAAAAGCCCGCCTCTTCATTGCAAGGTGCGCAAAGCCAATGCGGCAATCCAGAAAACAATACTGGATTGCCGCATTGTTTTTTGTGATTAACGGTGCTGTATGGAACCCGATTTTATCGCATTCCTAATAGTCTGCCCCCTAGCCTTTCTCGCGGGGCTATTGGACTCTATTGCGGGCGGCGGCGGGCTTATTGCTGTGCCAGCCTATCTTTTTGCGGGCGTACCGATTCATTTTGCTTTGGGAACCAACAAACTTTCCGCTTGTGCGGGTGTGCTTGTTGCTTCATGGCGATATTATAAAAACAAATGCGTTGATTTAGCCTTATGTATCCCTTCTATTATTGCGGCTTTAGTGGGTTCTGCATTAGGGACATCGCTCACTTTAAGCGTGGATGAAAAATATTTGCAATACTTGCTTGTTATTATTCTTCCCATTACAGCATTTTACGTGTTTAAGAAAAAGCACTTTAACCCGCCTGTTTTTTCTCTTTCCCGGATTAGAACGGTATTTTATTGCATAGCCATATCTTTTATTATTGGCGGATACGATGGTTTTTTCGGGCCGGGCGCGGGGACATTTCTACTTCTTCTTTATTGTGGATTAGCCAAAATTGACCCCAGAATTGCGGCGGGAAATTCTAAAGTCGTGAATTTATCTTCAAACCTGTCGGCATTGGTGCTGTTTCTTTATAACGGGCGGGTTCTTATTCCTTTAGGAATTTCAGCGGCGCTGTTTAGCATCGCGGGTGCTTATATTGGTTCTGGGTTAGTGATTCACAAAGGAACCAAAATCATCCGCACTGCAATTCTTATTGTGCTGGCGCTGCTTTTTGTAAAAGTAGCATACGATATACTTTTTAAGGGATAACATCCTATTTCTTGTACGGTTTATGTAGATACCGTTTCTGCCGTCAAGCCATCAGAGAACATCCGTCATTGCGAGCGTAGCGAAGCAATCCAGTACAGTTTCTGGATTGCCGCGCCGCACAAAGGCTGGCAATGACTGAAATTTATGCAGATACAATTGGCGCGGCGAGCCGTGCCCTACTATAATCGTTGCTTTTAAGGACTTGAGCCATGTCGACTACTTGGGACGTAATTCCCGCCAACGCATTGGCTTTTTCCAAACGCTGGGAAGGCGCGGGCTATGCAAATCAAGACGCTATTGCTCAAGTTGATGTCAACATTAAAGCCGCCGAGAAAATGGCGAAACTGCACGACGCCTTAAAAGAACACGGTTACGAAGGGCATGATTTAGCAGTGTATTTGGTACGGCTTTTGTTTTGTTTATTTGCCGAAGATACGGGCATTTTTCCTGATGAGGCGTTTTTGGATTATGTGGAAAACTCAAAAAAAGACGGGAGCGATTTATCGGCACGGATGATGCGGCTTTTTGAAATTTTAAATACATCATATGAAAACCGTGCAAAACTTTCTTTATTGCCTGATGAATTAAAAACCTTCCGCCATATCAGCGGAAATCTTTTTGAATTGCGCTTGCCGTCTGCCGATTTTAACCACAAAATGCGGCAAACTTTATTAGACTGTTGCTTGTTCGGCTGGGGCAAAATTAGCCCCGCCATATTTGGCGCGATGTTCCAAGGCGTGATGGATAAAGACGAACGGCGGGAACTGGGGGCGCATTATACGAGTGAAGAAAATATCCTTAAATTGATAAAGCCGCTGTTTTTGGATGGCCTACGCGAAGAGTTTGAAAAAATTGCGACAAAAAGCACTAAAACTTTAACCGAATTTCACCGTAAAATTGCAAGCCTCAAATTTCTGGACCCGGCCTGTGGATGCGGCAATTTTTTGATGATAACGTACCGCGAGCTGCGTTTATTAGAGCTAGAAGTCTTAAAAAGCATCCATAAACAACAGCGCGGGCTAGATATTTCCCTATTAGTGAATGTGAATGTAGGACAGTTTTACGGGATTGAGATTGAAGATTTCTCCTGCCAGATTGCGCAAGTCGGCATGTGGCTCGTCGACCATCAAATGAACTTATTAGTCTCGGAAGCATTCGGCAAATACTCTGAACGTCTGCCGCTCACGCAATCAGCAACCATTGTGCGTGGGAATGCGTTGCGGCTGGATTGGAAAAGCATTGTGCCGAAAAAAGAACTCTCGTTTATTTTGGGAAACCCGCCGTTTGTGGGTTATTCATACCAAGATAAAGAGCAGAAAGCGAACCTATTATCCGCCTGCACAGACGGCGCGGGACAACCGCTCAAGAACGCAGGAAAACTGGATTACGTCGCGGGATGGTTTTTTAAGGCGGCGCAAACCCTCCGCAATACCCCCATCCGCGCCGCATTTGTCTCCACCAATTCCATTACGCAGGGCGAACAAGCGGGGCTTTTATGGAAACCGCTATTCGCGCAAAATATAGAAATAGATTTTGCCGTCCGCACGTTCAAATGGCACAACGAGGCAAAAAACAAAGCGGCAGTGCACTGCGTAATAATCGGTTTTCTATGCCGTAACGAGTACCGTCCCCCCGCCGTAGGGGACGCCGCCCACGGCGTCCCGAAAGCAGCGCCAGTCCCGAAAACAGACCCAGACTGCATCCGCCCGAACACCGGCGGAAATAAAACCCTCTTTACCGGCGAAGAAAAAACCCCCGCGCAAAACATCAACCCCTATTTAATTGACGCGCCGAATATTGTGATTGAAAGCCGCCAGAAACCGATTTGTGACGTACCGGAAATGGTATATGGAAATAAACCAGCAGATGGCGGTTTTTTGTTTCTCTCGCCTGATGAAGCCACCGAAATTATCAATAATGAGCCGTTTGCAAAAAACTATATCCGCCAAATTGTAGGCGCGGACGAATATATAAACAACTTAAAACGGTATTGCTTGTGGCTTGTTAGCATTAACCCTGCTGACTTGCGAAAAATGCCGCGAATTATGGCGCGTGTGGAAAGCGTTAAAAAATTTCGCCTTTCAAGCACAAAAGAGGCAACACGCAAGGACGCAGCAACGCCAACGCTTTTTCAAGAAATCCGACAGCCTGAAACAAATTACATCCTTATCCCCCGTGTTTCGTCCGAAAAACGAAATTATGTCCCGATAGGTTTTATGCCACATGAAGTGATTGCAAGCGACGCCAGCCAAATCATCCCCTCCGCCACGCTCTACCATTTCGCCATTCTCACTTCCAATGTCCACAACGCATGGATGCGGGCTGTCTGCGGACGATTAGAAATGCGTTACCGTTACTCCAAAGACATCGTCTACAACAATTTCATCTGGCCTGTCTCCACCGAAGCACAAAAAGAAGAAATCGAAAAACTCGCGCAAAAAATATTAACCGCCCGCGACCAATTCCCAGAAAGCACCCTAGC
>JAIRPB010000172.1 GCA_031257305.1 Azoarcus sp. | reverse complement strand
CTACCCTTTTCCCTTATCCCGGCCAATCATCGCGTAGGCTGAGTGGTTGTGGATGGACTCGAAGTTTTCTGATTCCACCGTGTAGCTGGTGACGCGGGGGTCGGCGTTTAGGAGCGCGGCTACGTCGCGCACCATGTCTTCCACGAACTTGGGGTTGTCGTAGGCGCGTTCGGTTACGTACTTTTCGTCCGGGCGCTTGAGCAGGCCGTAGACTTCGCAGGAGGCTTGCCCTTCCACAAGCTGCACGATGTCCTCAATCCACAGTAGGCGGTTGGAGGCGGCGGTGACGGTGACGTGCGACCGCTGGTTGTGCGCGCCGTAGGCAGAAATTTCTTTTGAGCATGGGCATAGGCTGGTGACGGGGACGACTACCTTTAGGGCAAAGCTGTGCTTGCCGCCTTCGGCTAGGGTCCCGATGAAGCTCACTTCATAGTCCATGAGGCTGCGCACGCCGGAAACCGGGGCGGTCTTGGCGATAAAGTACGGGAAGTTCATCTCTAGATGCCCGCTCTGGGCTTCTAGGCGGTCCACCATCATGCGTAGCATGGGGCCAAAGGATTCCACGGAAATTTCGCGCTCGTCTCGGTTGAGGATTTCGACGAAGCGCGACATGTGCGTGCCTTTGAAATTGTGGGGTAGCCCTACGTACATGTTGAACGTGGCGACGGTGTGCTGGATGCCTTCGGATTTGTCTCGCACACGCACCGGGTGGCGGATGTTTTTGATGCCTACCCGGTCGATGGCAAGGTGGCGGCGGTCGGGGCTGCCCTGAACGTCAGGGATGGAATTGGGATGGGAATCGGGATGGCTCATTGCGGGGTTGGGTTATTTTTTGGTTGGATGGCAGAAATGATGCCTTGGGCATCTAAACCCGCCTCGGCAAGCAACTGGCGCTGTTCGCCGTGGTCGATGAAACGGTCTGGCAGGCCAAGCCGCAGCAGGCGGGGGCGTGCGGGCAAACCGTCTAGTACGCGGGCTACTTCAGAACCCGCCCCGCCGATGACGGCGTTTTCTTCAAGCGTCACAAGCAAGTCGTGCGTTTGCGCAAGATGGGCAATAAGGGATTCGTCGATAGGTTTGATGAAGCGCATATTGGCGACGGTAGCCCCTAGCGCCTCGCCGGCTTCTAGCGCGGGGGCGAGCAGGTTGCCAAAAGAAAGCAGGGCTATCTTCTGGCCTTGGCGGCGGATTTCGCCTTTGCCAAGCGGTAGCGGGGAGAGATTGGCTTCGGGCGTGACGCCGGGGCCTTTGCCTCGCGGGTAGCGCACGGCGGCGGGACCGTCATAGCACAGCGCGGTGTGCAGCATCTGGCGGCATTCGTTCTCGTCGGCGGGAGCCATCACCAACAGGTTGGGCACACAGGCGAGAAACGAGAGGTCGAACGCGCCGTGATGGGTGGCGCCGTCAGCTCCGGCTAGACCCGCACGGTCAATGGCCAGCACCACGGGCAAGTTTTGTAGCGCGATGTCGTGGATAAGCTGGTCGTAGGCGCGTTGCAGGAAGGTGGAGTAAATCGCCACTACCGGGCGGTAGCCTTCACAGGCGAGTCCGGCCGCAAAAGTGAGCGCGTGTTGCTCGGCAATGCCAACATCGTAATAACGGTCTGGGAACTCGCGTGCGAAACGCGCCAAACCAGAGCCTTCGCACATGGCCGGGGTGATGCCGGCAACACGGCTATCCCGTGCCGCTTCGTCACACAGCCAGTCACCAAAAACCTGCGTATAGGTGGGACTAGAAACGTTTGCTTTTTCTTCCTGCAAACCTTCGCGGTGGTCGAATTTTGAGACGCCGTGATAGCGGGTCGGGTCCGCCTCCGCCAGTTTGTAGCCGCGCCCCTTACGGGTGACGATATGCAGGAATTGCGGCCCTTTGAAGTTGCGCAGGTTTTGCAGAGTGGGCACTAGCACGTTGAGGTCGTGGCCGTCGACTGGGCCAAAGTAGTGGAAACCAAATTCCTCAAAAAGCGTGCCCGGCGAATCTGGCGCAACCATTCCCTTGGCCACTTCTTCCACCTTGCGGGCCAAATCCAGCACGGGCAAAGGCGCGCCTTTCAACACCTTTTTGCCAATCCGCCGCGCTTTGTGATAGGGCGTCATCAACCGGGCAAGGATGTTGGACAAGGCTCCCACGGGCGGGGAAATTGACATTTCGTTGTCGTTGAGAATGACCAGCAGGTTGGCATCTTTCATGCTGCCCGCATTGTTGAGCGCCTCAAACGCCATGCCCGCCGACATCGCGCCATCGCCAATCACGGCAATCGACGCACGCGGTTCGCCCCGGTCACGCGCCGCGACGGCCATTGCGAGCGCGGCGGAAATCGACGTTGAAGAGTGCGCGGTCCCAAACGTGTCGTATTCACTCTCGGTACGGCGCGGGAACCCTGAAATGCCGCCGTAATGGCGTAGCCCCGCCATCGCCTCGCGGCGGCCTGTAAGAATTTTGTGGCTGTAGGTTTGATGCCCTACATCCCAAATGATTTTGTCGTCTGGCGTATTAAACACATAATGCAGGGCAATGGTGAGTTCAACCGTACCGAGGTTGGAGGACAAATGCCCGCCGGTTTTTGAGACTGACTCAATTAAAAAAAGCCGGAGTTCATCTGCCAGCGCAGGCAAATCATCGCGGCCCAGCGCACGGACATCTGCCGGGGAATGGATACGGTCGAGAATCGGGGTATCGGACATAGCGATGTTAGGAAGCGCGATGCGCGATGAAATCAGCCAGTTCATGCAGACGGGCGGCGCGCTCGCCCATTGGCAGAAGAATTTCGTGCGCCTCGGCCAGACGGTCTTCCGCAAAACGGCGGGCTTCCGTTAGCCCCAGAAGGCTGACATACGTCGGCTTGCCCTGTGCGGCGTCCTTGCCCGCCGTTTTGCCTAGCGTAGCGGTATCGGATTGGGCATCAAGAATATCGTCGACCACTTGGTACATCAGCCCGATACGTTTGGCGTAATGGTCGAGAGTACGCCTACGTTCATCAGAAACGCCCTCGCCCGCCCGCGCGCCAATGAGCACTGCCGCACGAATTAGCGCGCCGGTTTTGCGGACGTGCATCGATTCTAGTTCTTCGCGTGTAATTTCTTGGCCGGATGAGGCCATATCAATAGCCTGCCCGCCCGCCATGCCATGAGAACCCGCCGCCTGCGCCAGTAGCTTAATGACTTCTATTTGCCCGGAAGCCGTTACGCTGACCGGGAATTCTGCCAAAACCTGAAACGCGAGGGTCTGCAAAGCATCTCCGACCAGCAGCGCCGTAGCCTCATCGTATTCAACATGCACGGTAGGCTTGCCCCGGCGTAGCGTGTCGTTATCCATGCAGGGCAAATCGTCATGAACAAGCGAATACGCGTGAACCAACTCCACCGCGCACGCCGCACGGTCAAGCTGTTCAGGTCTCGCGTGGGTAAAACTCCCCGCGCCATGCACCAACAGCGCCCGTATCCGCTTGCCGCCGCCAAGAGCGGCGTAGCGCATGGCCTCATGTAGCCTGTCCGGGGCAAGATTGGGAGCGGGCAACAGGGATTCCAAAGCGGTTTCCGTGCGCTGCTGTATGTAAGTCAGCCAGTCGTTGAAATTCATGCCATGTCAGCCTTCATCATCAAGCGCCGGAACTTTCCGGCTGGAACGGGGCAAGCGTATCGCCTTCCAGCACCCGTATCTGTTGTTCAGCCACATCCAGTTTTTCTTGACAGTGGCGGAGCAACACCACGCCGCGCCGATACTGCTCAAGCGCCTGTTCGAGCGGCAAATTACCCGTTTCCATCTGGCGGACGATGTTCTCTAGCTCTGACATAGCCGCTTCAAACGTTTTAGGGGGCGATTCTTGCTTGGTCATAATACGCACATACAAATATAGGAAAAAGCATCATGAAGAGGCAATGCAGCGCAAAAACCGCTCCCGTCAAGATGTGAGAAAATAACCGAATGCGTATCTAACGGTCAAACAGCTTTCGCCCAAAGGTACGCGGCTATTTTTGCGGGCTGTTTCTTCATTATTTATTGGCAGGGTCTCCAAATATGATAGGCAGGATTAGTACCGACCAACGCTATGCGATGACGCTTTCCAGCGTCCTTAAACCATACGGCACAAAAGACACACCAAACAACAGCAAAGCCCAAAAAACTCCGCTAAGCGATAGGATTTCTATGTCACAAGCAAGCCGCGAGATTCTAATGATAAGTTTGCTTACAAGCCTAAAAGGCAAGCCACTCGTTGACCTAAGAGCAACAAATAATGTTCTCACCATAACTCGCGGCGAAAACTACCGCATAGGTCTTGGCAGCAATCTCAATGTGGCTTGGAGTCCAGACCCGATGATTTGGGAGAACATCAAGTCAGAACTGGGTTTGAAAACACTGGAACCTGAAACCATCGGCTACTCTGAGAAAATGAATCGGTTCGTGTCGGGGCTTATCCAAGGCCACGAGGGCGTTCTGCACGAGGCGTGGGTCAACGGCGATTCGCTTGATATGTTTGCAAAACTCGGAATCAGCCCGGGATGGGTTACTATTAACAATCAAGTTCAGGGACGTAGCGGAAAGCTCTTTCTTACCGATGATGGATATTCCGCAAACGGCGAATCTATTGAGCAGATGAGAAACTACTTTGCCACTTTCGATTTTAGAACAGAAGGATGTACGGAAAACTCTGTGCTAACCGTAAATGGCAAGGAGTACCAAATGGATGCAAACGGACATTTCAATATTCCAGCAAGCGAGCCTGTTGCGTGGTACATCAAAAAAAACGGCGAGCCAAATATCGTAATGCCTAAAGAACAAGGCGAATGGCGGCGAGCGCAAACAGCAAACTTGTTGGCGGAACGGGAATCAGCAAAAGCGAGCGTATAACCGCATTCTATAAATAGGGGGATTCGGGGATGACCAACATCACTTCCACAGCACGGCTCATGCCGGGGGTTTCACAGTTTCCTGTGTCATGGTATTTCGACGAAAAAATTTTTGAATTAGAAAAAAAACTCCTCTTCGACTCGGGACCGGGCTATGCCGGCCACGAGCTGATGGTCCCCACCATCGGCAATTACCGCTCCCAAGAATGGCTTGACCACGCGGGCCTGCTCTACCGCCATACCGACGGCATTTACCGGCTTGCCAACATCTGCCGCCACCGCCAAGCCGTGATGCTGCAAGGCGCCGGCAAAGCAGACAACATCGTCTGCCCCATCCACCGCTGGACTTACGACACCCAAGGCGCGCTGTTAGGCGCCCCGCACTTCCCCTCCAACCCCTGTCTCAATCTCAAACGGGACAAGCTGGAATCTTGGAACGGCCTGCTTTTTGCCGGCCCGCGCTCGGCGGCGCAAGACCTCGCCGGGATGGAGGCCGCCCAATATCTGGATTTCACCGGCTTCAAACTAGACCGCGTTGAACTCCACGAATGCCGCTACAACTGGAAAACTTTCATCGAAGTTTATCTGGAGGATTACCACGTCGTCCCCTACCATCCGGGCCTAGGCAACTTCGTCACCTGTGACGACCTCTCTTGGCAATTTGGCGAGTGGTATTCGGTACAGCAAGTCGGCATCACCGCGCTTAACAAATTCGGCTCGGACGTATACGAACGCTGGCAAAAAGCCGTGCTGGCCTACTACGGCAACACTCACCCCCCACGCGGCGCAATCTGGCTCACCTATTACCCAAACGTAATGGTCGAATGGTATCCGCACGTCCTCGTCGTCAGTACGCTCATCCCGCAAGACGTCCACAAAACGCTCAACGTAGTTGAGTTTTACTATCCCGAAGAAATCGTTGAATTCGAGCGCGAATTCGTCGAAGCCGAACAAGCCGCCTATATGGAAACCGCCATTGAGGATGATGACATCGGCGAACGCATGGACCGCGGCCGCCTAGCACTGCTCAAAGAAGGCCGCAACGAAGTCGGCCCGTATCAATCCCCGTTTGAAGATGGAATGCAGCATTTCCATGAGTTTTATCGGAGGGTGATGGGGGAGAAAATTAGAGATTGAACGCTACTAAAACCTCTCGTCCAATCCAAATACAGAGCAAATATCGGACATTGCAATATTTGCTTGTTTTGCAAATGCAAGATACAATTTGGATTTTGATGCTAAACTACTCTAAAAGGGAGTAAAACATGCCAAGACCGTCGTTTATTCAAGCATGGGCTGCGTTTATGGAAGTTAATAAACCCGTTCAAGAGGTAGGTAATATTATTGGAGGAAAGGTAAAGGTTAATATTGAGTTGCCAAACGAGAGACAACGTTGGAAAAATGCGTGTCCCATTAGAATGAGCTATGTTCTAAATAAAACAGGGTTTCCAATCCGTCGCTTATCAAATTATAAAATGGTCAGTGGCGGCGACGGTAGGTGGTATATTTATCGTGTTGCTGATATGATGGAATATTTGGAAGCCACCTTCGGTAGCCCTAATAAAACGATAAAAGGATTACCAAAAACTTCTGATTTTCAGGGCACAAAAGGCATTCTCGTAATAAAAGGTAGCGGATGGGATAATGCTTCTGGACATGTCACCTTATGGAATGGAGGGGCATGTTCAGATTCATGCCATCTTGCCTATGATCCTGATAATGGTTTTTTCACGCCGACTGAAGCCTCATTATGGGTGTTACCATGAAAAAGACGACACTCATATTGGTAATGCTAATTTCAGCACACGTTCATGCCACAAGCCCAAATATTCCAACAGAATTTTTAGGCTCAAGAATTGCTACCTATTCGCCGCGTGGTTTGTTAAAAAACTGGGCGTTAAGCACATGTTTTTCACGTATTGCTAAGAATACAGAAGATAAAACGGACGCAAAGGAAACAGCAGATGCTTATGCAAATTTTGGAAAAATAAGCAACAAAGAACAAGAAATTATACTGCCTATTATTGATAAGTATATAGCAAAAAAATATGGCGGTCATGAGACGAAAGCAGAATACCATACTGAAAAATGCGTTGATATTGTTTTAAGCGATGAATTTGAAACACTTGTAACCAACTTGTTAAGAATACGTCAAAACAAAACAGCAACTGTAACAGGTTATCCAGACAACAGCGGTAATTGGAATTATTCACAACGAAATATAACAAAAAATTACGCTCTTTTCTCATGTTTATTCACTATTCTAAAAGATGAAGAAATGCGTTCTGACGCAGCTTCATGTTCTTCGGCTAATTTGCAAATGGGCGTTTTAGAATTTGAAGATTATCCAATACTTGATAAATTTTCAGAATCATTTATCAAGAAAAAATACGGCGGTCGCAATCCGTCAAAATTCAACACTATGAAATGTATCGACCTATATTACAGCCCAGAGCTTGAAAGGCTTGTCACAAGGTTATTATCAAAAGAGAAAGAACAATTACGGAAAACTAAAGGTGATTTTTGACCTAATGAAGCCCTGAACAAATCAATACACGTCATTGCGAGCCGAAGGCGAAGCAATCCATATCCCGGCCAATAGCGGCCTTTTTGTCAAAATTATAGTTATTCGAATGCCTATAAAGAAAGGTATTGAATGAAGCATTTGGCATATTTCATGTTGACAATGTTCTAAACCACGAATATAATAATAAAAGATATGTGGAGGTACATTTATGGCGTTTATAGCTACCAAAGAAGCACCCGAAGAATGGAATATTTCCCAAAGGCGTGAGGATGCTCTTTGCTCTGAATGCGAAATTAAAGGTTAAAAAATGACTAAAATAACGCAAGAGTGTATTGTCATAGAGACAATGAAAAAAATGGGCGGATTTGCAACCTTTGGGCAATTAAATGCAAATCTTGATTTCAGCGAATGGAAAACTAAAACTCCAGAAGCAAGCGTAAGAAGAATAGTCCAAAATGGACCATTTACAAGAATTCGCCCTGGTCTCTGGTGCTTATCTGATATGGCATCTAAAGTGCTTAAAACTCTTGGGCTTAACAGTGTCGATGAGAAGAAAAAAGACAATCAAGTAACGGATTTTGATCACAGCTATATGCAGGGACTTTTGATCCAAATTGGAAAACTAAAAAACATGACAACATACATACCCGCGCAAGACAAAAATCGAAAATATTTAGGAAAAACGAATCTGGTGGAAATTGCAGATACTACTATTCTTCCTGATTTTACCTACAAATCAATTCTCAAACATGCAAAAACAATAGATGTTATTTGGTTTGATAATTATCGAAAAATGCCACAAAAGTTTTTTGAAATCGAACATTCGACAGACATTAGAAATTCATTAAGAAAATTCGTTGAATTGCAGGATTTCAGAACCCAATATTTTATTGTTGCGGATAATCACAGACATAGACAATATGAGGATATTATAAAAGAGAATAGTTGGCGCGACATAGCAGAGTTTTGTAAGTTTATCAGTTATGAAAACGTTGTGAAATTCTACGAAGCGTCGTTGCGTATAAAGGAATACCAATTTTAGGTTGGCCAATTACAGACAAAATGATATTTTAGAACTGTTTTATAACTCGTAGGCATGAAATGGAAGCATAGGAATATGTGAAAACTACTTGATAAACAATTCACGGATAGCATCAATAAAATTTTAAATTATATGTGCATGACGAACGTAAACATTTTGCGAAAATATGATATTGATGAAATTTATGATAAAGCTATCAACTCCTATACTACTGATAATCATTGTATTTGTTTCTGTCTATTTATTAAAAAAGTATTTGGAGTCTGTGGATTTATTAGATATGAATACATAAATTTTTTGACTTCAACACCGGATTCTAAACATACCCCTTACAAAATTTTCATTCACGGAGAGTATCGCATCAAGGTGCAACACATCTAGTCCCTACAAATTTCGGCGCGTCATCGTTTTGTCACAAACCCAACCTAGAGTGACGCCGTTCCAACCACATGAGACTAGAACACCATGAAACGGCTAATCGTTGCCGCCAGCCTTGCGGCAGT
>JAIRPB010000136.1 GCA_031257305.1 Azoarcus sp. | reverse complement strand
AAATTCAGCAAAGAGACCAAGCATCAGGCGATTCTGATGTATCTGAATAACGTCGGGATACGGAAAATCGCCCTCTTCCTCGGCGTGAACCCCTCCACCGTCCTGGGCTGGGTCAGGCGGCGGCACGCGGAGCTGGCCGCGATGCTCGAAAAATCCGGCCCGGCCCATACGGAAAAAACTGACGTCATCGAGATGGACGAGATTTATACGTTCGTAAAAAAAAACAAGAAAGAACAGTCGTTTGGACTGCTTTTTCTCGGCGGGAAAAGCGCGTTATTGCGTTTGAGATAGGGACCGGGCTCGCGGCGGCGCGGTCAATTTACCGGAAGGTAAAGGCCCTGCGCCCGGACATCTCGCCTATCTACACAGACGCCAACAGCTGCTATGACGTCGCGTTTGGCCAGATGAAAGCCAGGGAGCCGCACACGATGACGAAGCGGGAGACGCACCTCATCGAGAGCCCGGACAGCAGCATCCGTGACAACCTTGCGCGGTCCAGCCGGAAAACCAAGCGCTTCTCGAAAACGCTCGAAATGCTTAAGGTCACGCTTGACCTCTTTATCTATCGCCACCTTGTAATATGCAATGCTTTATGAATACTCCCCGCCCTGTTGGAGCAAGCATTCCTGCATTTGCCCACCATTCCAGACGCCTTCCAGCGCCGCCCCCTCTCCTGGCACTCCGCGCCACCCTCTCCCAGAGGGAGAGGGCAAAACCCGCGCCCTGTCCCGGCCGCTATGGATTGCCACGGCGTAACGCGCCCCTCTCTCCTATTCTTGACATAGAATCTCCCTCCTTTCCCCCACACTGTAGCCCGGTTGTGCCTCCCTCCGAGAACCATGCGATGAACCCTGCCGAACGGCGTGCGGGCGTGAGCCTTGCGGCCATTTTTGCCTTGCGCATGTTCGGCTTGTTCTTGATTTTGCCCGTGTTTGCCGCCCATGCGCATACCCTTCCGGGCGGGGACAGAGCCAGCCTCGCTGGACTGGCTATTGGTGCTTACGGGCTGACACAAGCCTTTTTGCAAATTGCCTTTGGCGTGGCGTCAGACCGATTTGGCCGCAAGCCAGTAATTCTTTTTGGCCTGGCGCTGTTCGTGGCTGGCAGTGCCGCTGCGGCGCTGGCTACGGATATTTATGACATTATTATTGGGCGGTCTGTTCAGGGGGCGGGAGCTATCTCGGCCGCTGTGACGGCTCTGGCCGCAGATCTGACCCGCGACCAGCACCGTACCAAAATCATGGCAATGATTGGTTCGAGCATCGGGCTGGTGTTTGCCCTCTCAATGGTTGGCGGGCCGCTACTTTACACGGCCATTGGCATGTCGGGCATTTTCTGGCTCACTGCCGCGCTGGCTATTGGCGCGATGGCACTGACGGTTTGGGTTGTTCCCGCCGCGCCCCAACATCAGAACGTTACCCAGCGCCCTGTTGGCGCTATCGGGCGCATCCTGCGGCACGGCGCGCTGATGCGGCTCAATTTTGGCGTGTTTGCCCTTCATTTCATCCAAACCGCGATGTGGGTCACATTGCCCACCGCGCTTACGCAGCAGAGCCATCTTCCCGTTGCGGCGCACTGGAAAGTCTACCTGCCGGCGGTCCTGCTCTCTTTTACCGTGATGGTTCCCGCAGTTATTGCTGCCGAACGGCGCGGGCAATTCAAACCCGTTTTTATCGGCGCGGTCGCCCTGCTTGCGTTCGTCCAGTTTGGGCTCCATCAATGGGCTGATAACGTTTGGCTCACCGGACTGTGGCTCACGTTCTTCTTTGTCGCTTTTAATATTCTTGAAGCCATGCAACCATCATTGATTTCGCGTATCGTATCGCCTGGAATCAAAGGAGCGGCGCTTGGCGTATACAACACACTGCAATCCATCGGGCTTTTTTTGGGCGGAGCCGTTGGCGGCTGGATTGTCCAGCATTTTGGCAAAACCGCCATTGCCGGGTGTTGCAGCGCGTTAGCCTTGCTGTGGCTAATGCTTATCATCTTGCGGCCACTTGCCGTTCCGCCTAAATCATTACCCTCACACACTCATTAACAGGAGAAACACATGGCATCCGTCAACAAGGTCATTCTTATCGGCAACCTAGGACGCGACCCGGAAATCCGCTATATGACCAGCGGCGAGGCTGTCTGCAATCTTAGCCTTGCGACCACCGATACTTGGAACGATAAAAGCAGCGGCGAACGGCGCGAAGCTACCGAATGGCATCGCGTTGTCATGTACCGGAAACTTGCCGAAATCGCGGGGCAGTATCTCAAGAAAGGTTCCCAAGTCTATATTGAAGGCAGCCTGCGTACCCGCAAATGGCAGGATAAGGACGGCAGTGACCGTTACACCACTGAAATCAACGCCAATGAGATGAAAATGCTGGGGCGGCGCGAAGGCGGCGGCGAGGCTCCTATGCCCCGCGATGACCAAAGCCGTACCCCGGATTCTGGGCAGGCTACGCCCACTGCGTCTAAAACCCCGTCGGGCGGGGATGCCGGCGGGTTTGGCAATTTCGATGACGATATTCCGTTTTAAGCGGAATCACGGGCGGCATCCTGCCGCCCGTCCCTCACCAAGCTCTTCGCGTTTTTCCTCGGAACGTTATCCGTGCCTCCTTTGTTTCTTCTGCCCTACAACCTGCTGTGGATGATTGGGCTGCCGGCCGCATTGGTTAGGTTGTTTTGGCGCGGACGCAAACAGCCTGCTTATCTTCACCATCTGCGCGAGCGGTTAGGGTGTTATGCCGCCGTTGTGCCAAAGCGCGTTATTTGGGTTCATGCGGTTTCTTTGGGGGAAACCCGTGCGGCGGAGCCGCTTGTCCGCGCGCTGCTTGAACGCTGGCCGGCACATACCATCGTACTTACTCACATGACTCCGACCGGGCGCGAGGCGTCGGAAAATTTCTTTTCGGGGAATAGCCGGGTACTGCGTTGCTGGCTGCCTTATGACTTTATCCCGTTTGTTGAATGTTTCTTGCGGCATTTCCGCCCGGAATTTGGCGTGGTGATGGAAACCGAACTTTGGCCGACCCTGCTAGATGCTTGCCATCGGCGGAATATTCCTGTGTTACTGGCCAATGCCCGTTTGTCGGAACGCTCTGCCCGGCGCTATGCGCGTTTGCCCGCGCTGGCACGGCTGGCTTTTGGCTTGCTGTCCGCCGCAGGGGCACAAAGCGCGGATGACGCCGCTCGCCTGAAAGCACTCGGTACGCGGCAAGTGTACGTAACGGGCAATATCAAATTCGATATGGTTCCGCCGCCAGATGCGCTGGCACTTGGCGAGCGTTTTCGCGCGTTTTTGGGCAAACGTCCTGTAATTTTTGCGGCCAGTACACGGGAAGGCGAAGAAGTGCTGATTCTGGATGTTTTCCGCCGCGCCTTGTCCCGGAATCCGCAGGCCGTGCTTGTTCTTGCGCCCCGGCATCCGCAGCGTTTTGACGAAGTCGAGACGCTTATCCGGGCACACGGTTTTGTGATGGCAAGGCGCTCGAAAGGAACTGATAGCGTTTTGCCGCCGGAAACCCGCGTCTGGCTTGGGGATTCGATGGGTGAAATGTTTGCTTATTACGCGGCATCCAACGTGGCGCTTATCGGCGGCAGCTGGCTGCCTTTTGGCGGGCAGAACCCTATTGAGGCCAGTGCTGTAGGCATCCCCGTTTTAATTGGGCCGCATACTTTCAATTTCCACCAAGTGACGGCGGATGCCGTTAAAGCGGGCGCGGCTCGCCGTTTTAATGATGTGGAAGCCGCTTTGGGCGCTGCTTTTGATTTGCTAGAAGATACAGCCGCCCGCACGGCAATGTCATCAGCCGGCATCGCTTTTGCTACGGCGCACCGGGGCGCGACAGCACGGACGATTGAGTTGCTGGCGGGGATTAGTACCAATACAACCGCATAAACGCGAACGCTAATCTTGCCCGCATCCATTTATTGCCAAGGTTTTATAACAAAGCGCTTACAACAGGCGATTACGCCCGTTGTGATAAATGAGATAAGAAAATCCCCCGGTAAAGGGTTTAGCCGTAAATTGCTTGCAATATGGCGTCTTTACGGGTGCGGGTTTCGTCAAGCAGTGTGGCGAGTTGTAGCCTGTCAATGCCCATATCGTTATCGTGCCCTGTTTTATCAGTATTTTTGCGCAAGCTATCAAACGAGTTAGGCACATCAGTTGCCAAAAGGGCAACCCACACGATGTCATGAAGCGTACTCGGCGGCCATGTGCCATCCAGAATGCCGTCATTATTGAGCGCGTCTACGATGTCGTCGGGCAAGTCAAACGCATCTAGTACCGAACGGGTAATCGGTTCAGTCCAAACCGATACGAATTCGGAAAAGCGTTCGATGTCATCCTCCAGCACCGGATAATCGGCCACGCGCGCTAGCAGGAAAAACTGGCCAATATCAACCATCATGCCGGTGAGCATGGCGGTATCCGGGTTGACGGTATGCAGGTGGTTGGCAAAGGCATAAGACCAGGACGCGACATCGGCGCAATGATGCCAAAGTTCCACGGCAATTTTGCGCAATTGTTCAGAACGGCGGTCTTGTGAGATTTGTTCGGCAGAAACCGCAAAAGCTAAACACCGCAGGGCGGCCAAACCGATACGCTTGACCGCGTTATTGACGCTGGTAACGCGCACCCCGTAAGGGTTGAGCAATATCGCGTTGGCCATGCGCACCACCTTTGCGCTTAATACGGGTTCGGTATGAACCAGTGCCGCGATGTCGTCGATAGAGGACTCTGGGTTGTCCGCAAGCTGCTTGATTCGCAGTGAAATTTCCATCGCAGTTGGAAAATTCAGATGCCCTGTTTCAAGCTCTGTTTCAATTTGGGCGGCGAAAGCCCTTATTTGCGACTCGAAGTCCCGCATGGTGGCTCTATCTCCCCGATAAGGATCCACAACAAACTTTTCCCCTAAAGTGCCTTTTCCGCAGGACCTTCATGGCGCAATGCCGTTACGTTGTCCCAACGGTTTGGGCGGCTTTGCCAATAAACCCGCGAATCGTCTCCTGTATGTCGGCAGGCAATAGCACTACTTTGGCATTTTCCGACGTTGCGAGCTTTTGGAGTGAGGAAATGTACTTCTCTCCGAGTAAATAAAGCACCGGAGTGAGTTCAGATCCAATAGAAGCCGTGACGCGCTGAATAGATTTTGCGGAAGCGTCGGCCAGTGTAACTTGCGCGTCGGCGTCACGCCGCGCCGCTTCAAGACGTGCTTCGGCTTCAAGAATGGCTGATTGTTTTTGCCCTTCTGCCCGCGTGACCATCGCTTTGCGCTCACGTTCGGCGGCAGCCTGCATTTCCATTGCTTTCTGCATCGAAGCAGAGGGTTTGATGTCTTGGATTTCCACCGATTTCACAGTCAGCCCCCAGTCAATGGCTTCGTCCGAAATGCTCTCCCGCAGACGCGCTTTTATCTTATCGCGTGAGGAAAGCGCCTCGTCCAGTTCCATTTCGCCTACGATAGAACGCAGGGTTGTCATAATGAGATTACGGATGGCTTCTGCGAAATCCGTGACGCCATAAACCGCTTTGACCGGGTCTGTGACTTTAATGAAAGCGATGGCATTGGTGAGGATAACCGCATTGTCGCGGGTGATGACTTCCTGTTCCTGCACATCAAGGATGATGTCTTTGGTCACGAGTTTGTAAGGCACGTGGTCCATATAAGGAATCACGAAATTAAGACCGGGTTTCAGCGTGGAATGGTATTTGCCAAGACGCTCGACAATCCATTCAGTGCCTTGGGGCACGATGCGCACGCCTTTGGCAACGGTAATGGCAAGAAGAACTAGGATGGCAAGAAGGACGATGATGCCTGGCATGGGAAGTGTCTCCAAAAATGGGTTTAATCAATGTGTAAAACCAAGGTCAGGCCCGCGTAATTTTGACGGAACTGCCTTCGACTGAAACAATTTTGACGCGGGAACCCGCCTTAATTTCAGCATCGGACACGCAGTTCCATTCTTCTGACCCTAGCACCGGGCGCTGGAAACGGACCTTGCCACGGGCGAAAGGCGCCGTGTCGCTAACCAGCAGCCCGACTTCACCAATCGCCTCGCCTTCGGCAGTACCGCTCCGGGTTTTATCGCGGATACGGCGAAATACGCGGAACCACAGCACTGTCATGGTCGTTGAAGCAATCGCCCAAAACAAGAGTTGCCCGGTAAACGACATTCCCGGCGCAACAAGCAGCAACATGCCAACGAAAAGCGCCCCAAGCCCAAACCAGATAACAAAAAAAGACGGCATAAATAGTTCAAGCAAAATGAGAAAAATGCCGCCAACAATCCAGTGCCACCATTCTAGTGTCATTTTTTATATCCGTGTGAATCGGGAAATGGCAGAGTATATACCGTAGGCGGAACGGCGCGGGAATAGCGCGTTACGGTTCTAACAGCTACGGCATCAGCCCCGGTTGCGGGGTATTCTGGGATATTTGAGCGTTGAGTTGTATGCCGACAGGATTTTTTTTCCCGGCTTCAACCAAAATCGGGCGCTCGGCCGGATAAGCATGGCGAAGGATGTCGTAAAAGTTACGGACGTTCTCTGCCATGATAAGTGCCTCGCCGCCGCGCACGGGGCCTGTTCTGAACTTGCTGGCATACTGCGGTTGCGACAGTAAAGGCAGCACGGATTTCACCTCTACCCATACAGCATCGTTTTTGCCCAGCAGGCGAGCCAGCGCCCGTGCGTTGTTTAGCCCGCCGGGGCCAATGTTGTAGGCAGCGGTAGTCATCCACATCCTGTCGGGGTAAGGCACTTCATTGGGGAGCTTGGCCTGCAACATGGCGAGATAGCGTGCCCCGCCAAAGATAGCCTGTTTCGGGTCAAGGCGGTTTTCAACGCCTAGCCGGTTGGCGGTATCGACGGTCAGCATCATCAAGCCGCGCACACCGGTATAGGACGTTGCTTCAGGATCCCATTGTGATTCCTGATAAGCGACAGCCGCCAGATAGCGCCAATCGACGCCCGTCCGTTTTTCTGCTTCGCGGAACCAAGCAATGTAGCGCGGCAGACGGTCTTGGATACGTTTGTGGAACGCTGAGATGTCGTACCTATCCAGCCGCCGGATATGCCCAAAATAATGGTCCGCAGTACGGGCGAGCAAACCGTTGTCTGCCGAATCATTGAGGAAAGCATTGATTTCGCCCATCAACTCGCGGCTGCCTTGCAACGGCAAAGCCCAAGCGACGGTACTTTTGAAAGGCAGGTCATAGACGATGTCCAGCTTCGGAGCAAGGCGTTTAGCAAGCGCGAAATTCACCCGGTCGGTTGCCAGCAAATCAATCTGGCTTGCGGCGGTTTGCGTAAGCAACATTTGGTCGTCGGTATTGGGCGGCGGATAAACAATCTCTAGTTTGGGAACGCGCTGCTTAAGTATTTCAACCGCTTCCGCAAGCCTAGAGCCTTGGCGCACTGTAATAACCCGTCCGGCCAAATCGCTATCGCGCTGAATGGCCGCACGGCGGCCCATACGCCCCACAAGCACGAAATCGACTTCGCGCACGCCCGCCGTCCAAGCCAGCGGTAATTGGCCGCTATCAGGCGTTAGCCCCGCCGCCGCAAGGTGAACTTGCCCGTTGGCAACGGCCTCAAGAATATGTTCTGTATCCGGGTAAGCCACAAAGCGAATCGGTACGCCAAGCCGATTGCCGAGGTCCATCAGCAAGTCATGCTCAAAGCCTGTGTAGGTACCCATTTCGTCCGCACGATAGTCAAGCGTGTCGACGCGGGTCGCAACACGTAACTCCCCCATCTCCCGGTAATCCGGGATACGTGAGTAGTAGGGGCCTCCCAGAGCAAGAATGAAAACCGCAAGCAGCAGTGCGGCAAGGCTGGCGAGGATAGTGTGTGAAAGACGCAATCCGGCTTCCTGTAGGTACGATGGGACGATTATGCCCGTGCCGCCGCTTTGGCGCACGTCCTGCCGAAAACCCGTTCAGCCGTCCGGCGCGGAAAAGCACATGGGCACGTACTGTGTAGGCAGATATTCACCTCTTGGCACAGCAAGCACACACAACAAAAAGCACATCCCTAATCTTTTTTAGCCAACCCGTCGATATTTTTCAAAAGGCTTGCCTATAATTACGCGCTTCGAGCGGAGAGGTGGCAGAGTGGTCGAATGTACCTGACTCGAAATCAGGCGTACACAGTGTGTACCGTGGGTTCGAATCCCACCCTCTCCGCCAGTAACGGCGCGGGTTTTGGCAGGTTTTTGGAGGCGTTGCTTTCTTGCTAAAAACGCCGGAGTTATTGAAACTTTTCAATAACTCACCCCTTTTTTGCGGGCTTGACGGTTTCTCCGCGCCTTCTGCATACATGCTCCGTAATGCTCTCTGCTCCGTGTGGCCTAACAGGGCGGATGCGTAGTCTTGGGTAGCGTAGGCCGCGCCACAACAAAAATACCATCAAAACCCATTCGCCGTTATTGAACGCCGCGATGCCTGACTAGACAACAAAAAACCGAAATCCTTGTTTTAACAAGAATTTCGGCTTCGCGTTAAACGTTATTCCGCCATGCTAGATGTTACGTTGGTCGGGGCGGCGGGATTCGAACTCGCGACCCCTTGCACCCCATGCAAGTGCGCTACCAGGCTGCGCTACGCCCCGACTTGAAAGCGCGTGATTGTATCAAAGAACAGCAAAAGTTACCAACTATCCCCGCAGCACGGCGAGCGTGGCTTCAACCTCGGAACGGAGTTCAGCGAGCAAGGCTCTCGCTTGCTCGGCGGCTATCGCGTTTTCTTGGTCTTGGATAGCCGCTTCGTCAAGGCGGTTTCGTGCGCCAGAGATGGTGAATCCTTGGTCGTAGAGTAAGTGGCGGATTTTACGTACCAGAAGGACTTCGTGGTGTTGGTAATAGCGCCGGTTGCCGCCACGTTTGACGGGTTTGAGCTGGGAAAATTCCTGTTCCCAATAGCGCAGCACATGCGCTTTTACCCCGCAGAGTTCGCCGACTTCGCCAATGGTGAAATAACGCTTGGCAGGAATCGGCGGCAGGGAGGCGGCAGAAAGTATGGATTCAGGCTGCTCTATCGGCATTGCCCAGTTCCTCCACAATCGCCTTTAGTTTCGGGCTTGGGTGGAAACTCACCACGCGGCGGGCAGAAATCGGGATTTCTTCGCCGGTCTTGGGGTTGCGTCCCGGACGCTGGGGCTTGTTGCGCAACATGAAATTGCCAAAACCGGAAAGTTTGACGTTCTCGCCCCGTTCAAGCGCCCCCCGGATTTCCTCGAAAAACATTTCCACCATGTCTTTTGCTTCGCGTTTATTTAACCCAACCTGTTCAAAAAGCAGGTCAGTTAGCTCGGCTTTGGTCAAGGTCATGGAAAACTCTCCTAAAAATTATTAAACGCGCAACCGCCCGCCCACGGTGCGCTCAACATGTGTCAGTAACCCAGAAATCGCCCCATCTACCTCGGCGTCTTCCAGTGTACGGTGAGTATCTTGCATGGAAATTCTGAAAGCAAGGCTCTTACAGCCGGGTTCAATGCCCTTGCCTTGATAAACATCAAACAGCACGATTTCACGCACAATCGCAGGGGCCGCCTCATGTAAAGCGTTTAGTACCTGAACCGCAGGCACGGAAACCGGGACAACTAGCGCAAGGTCGCGCTGCGCTGTTGGCATGCGCGAAATTTCCCCGCTTGCGGGACGCAGCGCGGAAAGCGCCGCGTTCAAATCAATTTCAAACACTACGGGAGCCGTGCCGAGTTCGTAACGCTGCACCCAAACCGGATGTATCTCGCCGATGAGGCCGATGTCCTTTCCGTCAAGAAAAACCGTTGCTGCGCGTCCGGGATGCAGGGACGGGTTGGAGACAGGGGCGAACGTCAGTGTACGCGGGGCAAACAAGGCTTCGATGTCACCTTTAAGGTCGAAAAAATCCACAGCCCTCGCTGTTTCTCCCCATTGTTCGGGAAGCGCCGTTCCCGCCGCCAACGCGGCCAGACGACGGGGCTGGTAAAAACCGGGAACTTCCTCGTTTGCCCCATTTTGTTCTTGGCGCAAGAAACAGCGGCCCAGTTCAAAAACACGCACACGATTCTGCTGGCGTTTGCGGTTGGTCAGCAAATTTGCCACCAGCCCCGGTATCAAGCTAGAACGCATTGCTTCCATCTGGGCGGCAATAGGGTTGGCCAGCTTAATGGGTGAAGTATTGGCACAAAAATCCCGTTCCCAAGCCGCATCAACAAAAGAAAAGTTGACCACTTCTTGAAAGCCGCGTTCAGCCATCTGATGCCGTATATCCCAATCCGTGCGTACAGATTCGGTACTGGCAAGCATGTTCAGCTTGCCTTGGGGCGCAAGCGACGGGATGTTGTCGTAACCGTAAAGGCGTGCGATTTCTTCGATAAGGTCTTCTTCGGTTTCGAGGTCAAAACGGAAAGCGGGCGGCAATACCCGCAGTTCAGCCATTAAATCGCGCACTTGCAGGGATTCGCGCATGAGCAGTTCTTTCATGGCAAGGCTGTCGAGTTGAATGCCCAGAACCTTGCAAACCCGCTCTGGGCGCAGCGCGATTTCTTCTCGGCGCGGTAAATGTTCATCGGCGCGCGCTTCTTCTACAGGCCCCGGTGTGCCGCCGCAAATGTCAAGAATGAGTTGCGTGGCACGCTCAATAGCGGGACGTTGCAACTGGAAATCCACCCCGCGCTCGTAACGGTGCGAGGCGTCAGAAGTAAAACCATACGCCCGCGCCCGTCCGGTAATGGCATCTGGCGCGAAAAAAGCTGATTCCAAGAAAAGTTCGGTTGTCTCTAGCGTGATGCCCGATTCAGCGCCGCCCATAATCCCGGCTAACGCCAGCGCACAGGCATCATCAGCAATCAATAACGTATCAGCCGCAGGTTTTACTGTTTGTTCGTTTAAGAGCCGCAGTTCTTCATCCGGCCGCGGAAAACGGACGTGAATCGCTCCAGAGAGATGAGCGTTATCGAAAGCGTGCAAAGGCTGGCCGAGTTCGAGCATGACGTAATTCGTAATGTCGACCAAAGCACTAATCGAACGCAGGCCGGAACGCTCCAGACGGTCTTTCATCCAGCCGGGAGTCGGCGCTTTAGCATTGACACCGCTGATAATACGCCCGCAATAACGCGGGCATGCGTGGGGCGCATCAAGCACAATAGCGCGGCGAGCATCGCTGGTCGGGGGAACAAGCGATAACGGCGCGGGAGTGAGCGGCACACCCGTGAGCGTGGCAACTTCACGCGCAATGCCCGTTAAACTCAAGCAATCCGCCCGGTTGGGAGTGAGCTTGATGGTGAAACTGATGTCGTCCAAGTTGAGCCACTCGCGCACATCCATGCCAACCGGAGCATCCTTGCCCAAAACGAGCAAACCGCCGTGGTCGTCGGATAATCCCAATTCCCGCGCTGAACACAACATGCCAAACGATTCAACCCCGCGCAATTTAGCCGCTTTGATGGCGAAACCGCCCGGGAGCGCCGCGCCCACTTTCGCGCACGGTACTTTCATGCCGATTGCGGCATTGGGTGCGCCGCACACAATCTGCAACAGTTCGCCCGTACCGGCATCGACTTTGCACAGCTTAAGTTTGTCGGCATTGGGATGTTTTTCGGCTTCGATGATGTGCCCTACCACCACGCCGCTAAACGGCGGCGCAACCGGGCGGGCTTCTTCAACCTCAAGCCCGGACATGGTCATCAAATGACCGAGAGATTCAGTGTTAAGCGGCGGGTTGACGAAAGTGCGTAGCCAGTTTTCGGAAAATTGCATGTTTATTCTCTGTTATCTGAATTGGCTCAAGAAACGCAAATCACCTTCAAAAAACAGCCGCAGGTCATCAACGCCATAACGCAGCATGGTTAAACGGTCTGGACCAAAACCAAACGCAAACCCCGTGTATCGTTCAGAATCAATGCCGCCAAAACGCAGGACGTTGGGATGCACCATGCCGCATCCGGCCACTTCTAGCCAGCGCCCATCGAGTCCGCCGCCCACGAACGCCACATCGATTTCTGCTGAAGGCTCGGTAAACGGAAAAAAGGAGGGGCGGAAGCGGACCTGCAAATCCTCCGTCTCGAAAAACCGGCGCAGGAAATCGGCAACAACCCCTTTGAGGTCGGCAAAACTCACCCCTTCGCCTACCCACAGCCCTTCGACTTGGTGAAACATCGGAGAATGAGTGGCGTCGGAATCAACCCGATAAACCCGTCCCGGCGCGATGATTCGCAAATCAGGCAGGGAATCACTGCCGCGATAACGCTCAACGTGCGCAAGCATGGCGCGGATTTGCACCGGGCTGGTGTGGGTGCGTAACAGCGCGTTTTGCTGGCCTTCCAGAAAAAAAGTGTCGTGCATCGAACGTGCCGGGTGATTCTCCGGCATATTGAGCGCGGTAAAGTTATGCCAGTCGGTTTCAATTTCAGGCCCGTCAACGGCCACAAAGCCGATAGACTGAAATAGCCGCTCGATGCGTTCTAACGTGCGGCTAACCGGATGCAAACCGCCAGAGACTGTACCGCGTCCCGGCAGGGTGACATCCAGCGCGTCGGCTTTAAGCTGGACTGCCAATTCTGCTTCGCGCAGGCTTTCGCGCCGTGCGGCCAATGCCGCTTCAATGGCGGCTTTGGCAGTGTTGACTTCAGCGCCCCGTTCGCGTTTGCGTTCTGGGGCGAGTGCGGCGAGCGCCTTTAATTGCCCGGTAATAAGGCCGTTTTTGCCAAGAAACCGCGCTTTTGCCTGTTCTAGCGCCGTGCCGTCTGCGGCTTCGGCAAAAGCAGCACGCGCATCGCTCACCAGTTGGTCGAGATTGTCCATGTTCTGCCCTTGCGGGTCATTGTAGGGGCGGGTTCCAAACCCGCCCAACGCAGGTTAATCGCCATACAACCGTTGGCATTGTGATGTTTTGGTAGGGCGAGATGTCACCCCTACAACGTCTCTACGGGGCACGGGCGGGTTTGAAACCCGCCCCTACAACGCCCCATACTCCCGGAAGAGAGGGGCGCGCATCTCTAACATCACGCAGCGATTTGGGCTTTGGCTTGTTCTGCCAGCGCGGCAAACGCAGGTTTGTCAAACACGGCCAAATCAGCCAGCACCTTGCGGTCGACCTCAATAGCCGCTTTTTTCAGCCCGTTCATGAACGTGCTGTACGTTAGCCCCACCTCACGCGCAGCGGCGTTGATACGGACAATCCACAGGGCACGGAACTGGCGTTTGCGCTGACGGCGGTCGCGGTAGGCATACTGCCCCGCTTTCATGACTGCCTGTTTGGCGATGCGGTAAACATTCTTGCGGCGGCCGCGATAACCTTTGGCTTGGTCAAGAACTTTCTTGTGGCGCGCGCGGGCGGTTACGCCCCGTTTAACTCTAGGCATGACGTATCTCCTTTATCGTTAAGCGTAGGGCAACATGGCGCGAACCATTTTTTCGTCGCTGGCATGGACCGCCACCGCGCCACGCAGGTGGCGTTTGTTTTTGGTGGTTTTCTTGGTCAAGATGTGGCGTTTGAACGCTTGGGCACGCTTGATGCTGCCTCCGGCGCGCACTCTGAAGCGCTTCTTTGCGCTGCTCTTGGTTTTCATCTTAGGCATTGCTACTCCTTTACATTTATAGATGCTGCCGGGTATCCCCTCGGTTTCCCTTATAGGCATTTCAAACCCGGCATCACTTGTTATGCCCCTTACGGGGCCGATATTGCCGCCGCTCACCGCCCTTTGCGGGACGGCGCGACAACCATCACCATCTGGCGTCCTTCCATTTTGGGCACCTGCTCGACTTGGCCAACATCTTCCAAATCAGCCTTAATCCGTTCAAGCTGCCTTAAACCAAACTCTTGGTGCGCCATCTCGCGCCCCCGGAAACGCAGCGTGACTTTGCATTTGTCACCCTCATCCAGAAACCGCCGCAGGTTACGCAGCTTAATCTGGTAATCGTTTTCGTCGGTCCCCGGCCGCAGCTTGACTTCCTTGACCTGAACCTGTTTTTGCTTGAGCCGGGCCTCGTGGGCTTTTTTCTGTTCTTGGTAGCGGAGCTTGCCAAAATCAGCCACCTTGCATACAGGCGGTTGCGCCAACGGCGCGATTTCGACCAAATCCAGACCGGCTTCTTCAGCGACCCCGAGTGCCGCACGTAAGGACATAATCCCCAATGCCTCCCCGTTTTCGCCGACTAGACGAACTTCTTGCGCGCTAATCTCTCCATTCACGCGCTGCTTCTTTTCTTGAACGATGGTTTAGTTCTCCGCAAAAGCCAATATCAGACCGAAGCTGCCTTCGCTTCTGATTCACGAAGCCAGCGACCTATCAACGAATCAAGGGACATTTGGCCAAGATCCTGGCCACCCCGGACGCGCACCGCTACCGTTGCTGTTGCCTTTTCCTTCTCGCCAACGACGATTTGGTACGGCAGCTTGTGCACACTGTGCTCGCGGATTTTATAGTTGATTTTTTCGTTTCGCAAATCGACTTCAACACGAAACCCCGCGTCACACAGCTTTTGGGTGACATCTGCGGCGTAATCGGCCTGCCCTTCCGAGATATTCATCACCACAGCCTGTACCGGCGCCAGCCACAGCGGCATCGCGCCCGCATGATGTTCGATTAAGATGCCGATGAACCGCTCCAGCGACCCCAAAATTGCACGGTGCAGCATGATGGGCGTTTTCCGGGCGCTATTCTCGTCCACGTATTCCGCGCCAAGCCGGTGCGGCAGGTTGAAATCCAGTTGCAGTGTCCCGCATTGCCACACCCGCCCTAAGCTATCTTTCAGCGAGAACTCAATTTTCGGGCCATAGAACGCGCCCTCTCCGGGCTGTAATTCGTAAGCCAGCCCCAGACTATCGAGCGAAGCGGCCAAGGCGCTTTCGGCGGCATCCCACTGTGCGTCAGTCCCCACCCGTTTGTCGGGGCGGGTTGAAAGTTTGACCAGCACATCTTCAAAACCAAAATCTCTGTAGACCTTTTGCAACAGATGGATAAACGCCGCTGATTCAGACTGCACCTGTTCTTCGGTACAAAAAATGTGCGCGTCATCCTGTACAAAGTTACGCACCCGCATAATGCCGTGCAGCGCGCCAGATGGCTCGTTGCGGTGACAAGAACCAAATTCCGCCATCCGAAGCGGCAAATCGCGGTAGCTCTTAATACCTTGGTTGAAAATCTGAATATGGCAGGGGCAGTTCATTGGCTTTACTGCGTAATCCCGCTTTTCAGACTGGGTAGTAAACATCAGTTCCGAATACATATCCCAATGCCCGGAACGTTCCCACAACGAACGGTCGACAATCTGCGGCGTTTTCACTTCCTGATAGCCGTGGCGCTGGATTGTCCGGCGAAGATACTGCTCAACCTGCTGCCATAGAGTCCAGCCTTTGGCATGCCAGAACACCATTCCCGGCGCTTCGTCTTGGAGATGAAATAAATCAAGCTGCCGCCCTAGCTTGCGGTGGTCGCGTTTTTCAGCTTCTTCAATCCGATGGAGATAAGCATCAAGGTCTTCTTTTTTTGCCCAAGCCGTACCGTAAATGCGCTGGAGCATTTCGTTTTTTGAATCGCCGCGCCAATAAGCCCCGGCCAGCTTAGTGAGCTTAAACGCCTTGAGCTTGCCCGTTGAAGGCACATGCGGCCCCCGGCAAAGGTCCATAAAATCGCCCTGCCGATAAACCGAGACATCCTCGCCTTCAGGGATGGAAGCGACGATTTCCGCTTTGTAATGCTCGCCGATGCCGTTAAAAAACGCGACCGCCTTCTCACGTGGCCAGACTTCCCGCGTCACAGGCAAATCAAGCCGGGCGAATTCAGCCATTTTTACTTCAATAGCCTGCAAATCTTCCGGCGTAAAAGGGCGGCGGTAAGAAAAATCGTAGTAGAAGCCATCCTCAATCACTGGCCCAATCGTTACCTGCGCATCCGGGAACAGCGCCTTCACGGCTTGCGCCAGCAGGTGCGCACAGGAATGGCGAAGAACATCCACGCCTTCCGGGGTTTTATCGGTAATGATTGCCAGCGCCGCATCCGATTCGATGCAATGGGACAAATCCACCAGCCGCCCATCCACCTTCCCGGCCAGCGCCGCTTTGGCAAGCCCCGCGCCAATCGCGGACGCCACAGCGCCTACCGTCACCGGCTGGTCAAAACTACGAACGGAACCGTCGGGTAAAGTAATTTTTGGCATGAGAATTGGTAGGCGCGATTGGACTCGAACCAACGACCCCCACCATGTCAAGGTGGTGCTCTAACCAGCTGAGCTACGCGCCTACTAAAGAGGCGGGATTATAGGTTAGAAAACGGCGCTGTCAAGAAAGAGTTATCCATAAGAAGCTGATAAACGCTTTTCATGCAGCAACAATGCGGGGACACATTGCATATAAATACTGCCTCCCCGGCCAAGCGGTTTTCAAGAAATTCGGCTCATCGCGGAAAGCAAAACGCAGATTAGGGAAGCACGGAGATTCACTTCCGGCTGTACGCTTCCAAATCGCCCAGCGGGATACCGAAATGTAGCCGCTCTTCTAGCAGGTTAAGTAGCGGCATGACCGCCGAGATAACGTCCGGCAAGCGCTCCATTACTTCTTCCTGTGCGCCAATCCGCAACTGGAGCAAAGCACGGTCGATACTAAGCGCCTGGTTGACGTAAGTCTCTACCGCCGCCTTATCAATCTCGCCATCACTGCTGATGATGCAGTTGCCCCCTGCCCCAGCACCCCGGCGTACACGCTCCGTGGCCGCAAAGATAAGCTGCTCTACGCTTTGCGCCTCGTCCGTCTCCGAACCGGCAATGCCCACGGTAATGGTGATGCGGATGCGGTCCTCGCGGTAAGTCATGACCAGCTTTTCCATCGCCTTTTGCAAACGCAGCGCAAAGGCACAGCTTCCGGTCACAGTGGTACTTGGCGATAGAACGACAAAACGTAAAGGCGAAATCTGGCTGATGGTATCTTCGCGCCGCATCTTAGCCGCGATGATTTTGGCGAGTTTGCTACTGATAAGTTCGGCGACGTGCCTACCGTGCCACTCCACGATTTGGTCGTAATGGTCAATTTCCACCACCATGACCGTAATCGCCACCTGATGCCGTTGCGACTGCGAAAGCTGCTGGTCCCCGCTCTTCGTAAGGTAGGCCGGGGAGGCCAAACCAGAGAGCGGGTCCATCACCGGCGCTTGGGCGTTTTGCGCCAGAACGCGGCGGGTTTCGGTCAAATCCAGCAGGGATTCGAGCCGCGCCGTCATCTCCGCGCACCCTGCCCCTTTTGAGACAAAATCACTAGCACCGAAATCTAGCGCCCGCTGGCGGGCTACATCGTCCTCGTCGCCAGAAATAATAACGACCGGCAGTTCTTGGATGCGCTGTACTTTTGAATTGCGGATGCGTTCGAGCAACCCAAAACCGTCAAGCCTCGGCATGCCAAGGTCGGTGAGCACTATCCGAATTTCGGGGTCGACCAGCAAGGCTTCCCAGCCTGCTTCGCCATCAGCTTCTTCCCGAATCTGAAAACGATGGCGGATTTGTTTGACGAGACTGGCGCGTACCATGCGCGAGTCATCGACAATCAAAATTTTGGGTAAAACTCCAGTTTCTTCTTCAGACATATTCTTTTTCATTTCCCCATATATCGGATACTCGCACAGTTCAGTCACTCACCAAGAGACTTTCACCACGGCGCGTATGCGGAAATATACTTTAATCTGCGCTTGCATTGCCGATAATAGAGATAAGGTATCACTACCCGGTGTTCAGTCATGGCCGTTCTCACGCAAGCCTTGGCTTCGGCCGAGTCCTACGTTAATTTCTTTTCGCACCAGCCCATTCCGGTTCTGCGCCGCACGTCCGTTGAAATCAAACGCATGGCGGAAGACATGGACAACGCCTCCCGCCAAGAAATCGCCGCCCTCATTCTTGCGGACCCGCTGATGTCGATGCGTATGCTCTCCCACATCGAAACGCACCGCAAAAATACCCAGAACCACGACATCGTAACCATTAGCAGCGCCCTAGTGATGATGGGCATCTTGCCTTTCTTTAGGGCATTCGGCGATTTACCCACTGCTGAAGACGCGCTCAACGACCGCCCCCAAGCCCTCGTCGGTTTGCTAAGGGTTGTAGGCCGCGCTTGCAAAGCGTCCCGCTTTGCGCGCGACTGGGCCGTTGTCCGGCACGACCTTGACGTAAATGAAATCACCATCGCCGCCCTGCTCCATGAAGCGGCTGAAATGATGTGCTGGATAAACGCGCCCGACCTCACCCAGCAAGTTGCCGATATGCAGCGTACCGACCGAGGTCTACGCAGCTCCATCGCGCAGAGGGAAGTTTTTGGGGTTACGGCACGGGAGATCCAGTTTGGTTTGATTCGCGCTTGGCGGCTGCCCGACCTTCTAATCAAACTATTGGACGAATCCAAAGCCAACGACCCCCGCGTACAAACCATCATCCTCGCCACCAACTTTGCCCGTCACCTTGCGCACGGGTGGGAAAACGCCGCCCTGCCGGACGATATTTACAAACTGCACGATTTGCTCCGCATCCCTTACGAAGCCCTACTCCGCCGCGTCGATGCCCCGCAGGAATTCTGGCCGTACCTGCTTTCTGTGCATACGGGAACATATCGCAGGCCGGAGCCGAAGTCGTAAAGGCAACCCGTCATTTTTGGGGAGTTCTCCTGAAACCCTCTCCCTCTGGGAGAGAGTGGCGCGAAGCGCCGGGAGAGGGGTTGACGCCGGAAAGCGCCTGAAATGTAAGGCAAGCAGGATGCTTGCCTTACATTCATGCGCAAATCCCTACAATTTCTGCATCTCCGCCATGCCTTCTAAAATCTTTCGTACTGGCGCGGGGAGTGCCGCATTGCCGATTTGTTCTGGCGCAAGCCATTGCCAGCCGGGTTCGGCAAGCATTCTTGGCGCGGCGCGGAGATTGATGCGCCACGGGACAATTTCTAGCGTGAAATGCGTGAAGGCATGGACAAGCGGCGGCAACGCCAGCGCCGCCACTTGGCTGATGCCCAAATTGCGAATCGCCCAAGCCTCG